>NZ_BAAALF010000065.1:0-39155 GCF_039528135.1 Kitasatospora nipponensis
GGGTGGGGGGGCGGGTGGTGGCGGTGGCGGCCGGGCCGGTCGCGGTGGCCGGGCTCGTCGCCTCCCCGCGCGGGGAGGCGAAGTCGCCGACCGGCTGCCCCCGCAGGGCGGCCTTCATGTAGTCCGTCCAGATCTGCGCCGGGTAGCCGCCGCCGTGGACCTGGCCGCCGCCGGCCGTGCCGGACAGCGTGACCTGTCGCCCGGTCCCCGACTCCTCGCCGAACATCGCCACCGCCGTCACCAACTCCGGGGTGTAGCCGACGAACCAGGCCGACCGGTTGCCGTCGGTGGTGCCGGTCTTGCCGGCCGCGGGGCGGCCCAGTTCCCTCGCCCGGTAGCCGGTGCCGCCCGGGTCGGCGACCACGCCGCGGAGCAGGTCGGTGACCTGCCGCGCGGTCTGCGCGCTGACCGCCTGGGCACCCTCTCGCGGGCCCAACGGAACATCGACACCGTTGAGTTGGACGGAGCTCACCAGCCACGGGGTGATCTGCCGCCCGTCGTTGTCGAGCGTCGCGTAGACCCCGGCCATGTCGAGCACGCTGGGCATCGAGACACCGAGCGGCAGCGAGGGTACCGCCTTCAACTCGTTGGTGTCGGCCGGGAGTCCGAGCGCTATCGCGGTCTGCCGGACCTTCTCGAGCCCGGTGTCCTGGGCGAGTTGGGCGAAGGCGCTGTTGACGGACCAGTCGGTGGCCTGGCGCAGGGTGATCTGCCCGTAGTCCCGCTCACCCTCGTTCGGCGGGGCGTAGGGCGCCTTCGCGCTCCCGCCGCGCACCGCACGGCGGTTGCCGCCGTCGTAGGCGGTGTCGGGGGTGACGGGCCGGCCGTCCTGGGTCCGGGCGCCGCTCTCCAGCGCGGCCGCCAGCGCGATCGGCTTGAAGGTCGAACCGGCCTGGTAGTCACGGCGGGTGGCGTTGTTGACGTAGTGCTCGGTCTAGTCGCTGCCGCGATCCGACGAGGCGGGGGGCGGTGACGGTGCCAGCCTGCCGGGGGGATTTCCGCTGCCGGTAGGGACCTTTGTCCCGTTTCTGTCGCTGTGCCGCTTGATCGCCCGGAATGAGGTGATCTGGGGTGGCGTGACGCTCGCCACCGAGTGCCGTGTGCCGCCCTGCGCCGTGCCGCCCCGCGCCCGTCAGGTCGGCTGGGGGGCGCGGGTGAGCGGCAGCCAGAGCCGGACCGCGAACCCGCCGTCGCCGACGGGCTCGGCGCTGATCGTCCCGTTGAGCAGGGCGGCCCGTTCCCGCAGGCCGACCAGGCCGTGGCGGCCACCGGGCAGGACCGGCTGCTCGGGTCCCGTGACGGCCACGCCGTTGCGGACGCAGACCCGCAGGAAGTCGGCCCCGATCTGCACCGTCACCGTGGTCGCCGCTCCGGGCGCGTGCTTGCGCACGTTGGTCAGCGCCTCCTGCACGGTGCGGTACGCCGCGCGCTCCACCGGCTCCGGCAGCACCTGGTCGGTGAGCCCCTCGACCCGCAGCGTCGCGGCCACCTCGGCGGCGGCCACCAGGCGCGGCAGGTCGGCCAGCCGGGGCTGCGGCGCCAGCTCGGTCGGGCCGGCGCCGGCCGCCCGCAGCACCAGGATCATCGACCGCAGCTCCTCCAGGGTGGCCACCGCGAGCCCGCGCAGGGTGGCCGCCACCTCGCGGGTCTGCGGGTCCTTCGTGGTCACCTGCAGCGCGCCGGCCTGGACCGCGATGAGTCCGGCCTGGTGCGAGACCACGTCGTGCATCTCGCGGGCGATCCGGGCCCGCTCCTCGGCGATCACCGTCTTCGCGTACAGCGCCCGCTCGTGGTCGCGCAGCGCGGCCAGCTCGGCGACCCGCTCGGAGAGGTCCTCCCGGGTCTGCTGGAGCAGTCCCAGCACGACCGGCCCGGTGCCCAGCACGGTGGCGTAGATCAGGTGCTGCACGATGTCGCTGGCGCTCTCCTTGCTGAAGTCGCTGATCGGCCAGGGTATGAAGTCGCCGAGCACGACGGCCAGCGCGGCCGTCGTGGTCTGCCAGCGCGGCCGGGCCACCCGGGCCACCGTGTAGGCGGCGACCATGGCGGCGATCAGCGCGCTGCCCGCGTACAGGCCGGGCAGGGTGAGCAGCAGGACGGTGCGCGGATAGCGCCGGCGCAGCAGCAGGACGGCCGCGGCGATCAGCGAGACGGTGAAGTGCCAGTCGCGCGGCGGCGGGAAGTTGAGCAGCGCGTCGAGCGCGGCGGGGACCACCAGGAGGATGTCCACGGCCCAGGCGTGCCAACGCCGCTCCGGGCGCCACACCCAGCCGGCCAGCGCCCGCCAGCGGCGTCCGGTCTTCCTTGCTCTCATCTGTGGTGCACCGATCCTCACGTCCTCACCTCCCCTGCGGCAGTACCGCGCGACGCTACAGCACCTTTCGCACGGACGCGCGAGGAGCCGTCGCGGCAGGTGGGGGTGGTGACCGGAGTGGTGAGGTGCGGGCGCCGGCGGGAGGCTGGAGGGAGCGGGGCCCCGAGTGGGGACAGGCGGTGGTTCGGGTGCGTGGGCTTCGGCGATCGGCGGGCGCGGCGGTGGCAGGGGCGTTCCTGGTGGTTCTGGCATCGGCGGGCTGTGGCTCGCCCGGTTCGGGACCGGCGAGGGCGTCCGGTACGGCTACGGCGACCGTGACGGTCTCTCCGGCTCCGACGACGGCCGTGGGCACGGCTGTCGCCACGGTGACCGTCACCGGCTCGGTGGCCGTCACGGGGGAGCCGTCGGCTGTCGCGAGTCCGGCGGACGACCCGGCGGCGGTGGTCTCCGCCTACTACGCGGCCATCAACGCGCACGACTACGCCAAGGCCTGGGCGCTCGGCGGCCGGAACCTCGGTGGCGGCTACGCCGCCTTCGCCGCGGGCTTCGCCGGTACCGTCCACGACGACCTGCAGATCGTCTCGTCCGCCGGCGGGACGGTCTCGGTGCGGATCGTCTCGACGCTCGGCTCCGGTGCGAACCAGGTCTTCGCGGGGACGTACACCGTGGCCGCGGGCGCCATCACGGGCGCCGACGTGGCGGTGGCGGGGGCCTCGGCGGCCTCCGTCGCACCGGGAGCGACGGGCCTGCCGGTGCCGGGGGAGTTCTGCACACCCGACGGCGCGGTCGGGGTGACCAAGGAGGGGAAGGTCGTGCACTGCACGACCACCGCGACCGACTCCCGCGACCGCTGGCGACACGTCTGAGGGTGCGGGCGGGCCCGAACCCCGGGAACGGCGAAGGCCGCTCTTCCTGGGGAAGAGCGGCCTTCGCCGTACTGCCTTGTTGTGCGCCGCCAGGGACTCGAACCCCGGACCCGCTGATTAAGAGTCAGCTGCTCTAACCAACTGAGCTAGCGGCGCCTGTTCAACGCGGTGAACATTACCTGATCAGAGACGGTGGGTCGAAATCGGGGGAGAGCGGTGCTCGTGACCGAGGGCGGTGATCGCAAACGAGAGCGGTGCTCTCGTTCTGCTGGCGCGGGGCAAGAGGTGGCGTTCGTGGGTTAGTTGGATGGTCATGCGACTGCGCTGACCGGGCGACAAGAATGGTCCAGGGTGGGGCAAAGTGCAGAGAATGGACAGATCGGGCAGGTGCGCGCCGGGGGATGGATGCGCGGTCGGCGCCTGCCTCCCTTCGATCCACCTCATCGGCTCGACCCTCCTGGAGGATGCTGTGCCCGGTCATGGACGCTCGCTGGTCAAGGGCCTCGGCGACGCGCGGTACACCGCTCCCACCCTCGGCTACGCGCTCTTCGCCACCCGGTGGTTGCAGGCGCCGCTCTACTTCGGGCTGGTGCTGGCGCAGGGGCTCTACGTCTACCAGTTCTTCCACGAGCTGTGGCACCTGCTCGCGAAGGTGGTCGGCGGGCACGCGGGGGAGAGCGAGGTGATGCTGGTGGTGCTCAACCTGGTCGACGTGGTGATGATCGCGAACCTGCTCATCATGGTGATCGTCGGCGGCTACGAGACCTTCGTCTCGCGGATCGGCCTGCAGGGCCACCGGGACCAGCCGGAGTGGCTCTCGCACGTGAACTCCAACGTGCTGAAGGTCAAGCTGGCCACCGCGATCGTCGGGATCTCCTCGATCCACCTGCTCCAGATGTTCGTCAGCATCCAGTACACGCCGACCGGTTCGCTGATGTGGGGCACGATCATCCACATGGCGTTCATCGCCTCGGCGTGCATCCTCGCCTACATGGCCGGTCCGATGGAACTCCACGGCGGGGACGCGCTGCCGCACGAGGAGGCCGGGGCGGGCGGCCGGGTGCACCTGCCGGCGCAGGCGACCGGCCCGTCGGTCGGGCCGGGGGCGTCCGGGGACGGTTCCGGCGAGGCGGGGGGCTCGCACGCGTCGGGCGAGACCGTGCTGGTCTGACGCCGGCTGGGGAGCGGGGGCCGGTTCAGCGGGGGACGGTGACCGTGGGGGCGGTGGCCGTGCCGGCGAGGACGCGCAGCAGCAGCCCGTGCAGCTGCTCGCGCTCGCCGGCCGTGAGGGGGGCGAGCAGCTCGTCCTGGACGGCTCGCGCCTCGGCGTCCAGCTCGCCCAGGGCCGTGCGGCCGGCGGGGGTGAGGGTGACCAGGATCCGGCGGCGGTCCGCGGTGTCGCGGGTGCGGTCGACCTGGCCGGCCCGGGCGAGGTCGTCCAGCACCTTGACCACGTCGCTCGGATCGATGGCGAGCCGCTGTGCGAGTTCCCGCTGGACGTGCGGCCCGAAGTCGGCGAGGGCGGCGAGGACCGCCATGTGCCAGAGCCGGAGCTCCCGCTCGGCGAGCCGGGCCCCGAGCCGGCCGCGGGCGGTCTTGCCGGTGCGCGAGAGCAGGTAGGTGGTGAGCGCGAGCAGGCTCGGGGGTGTGGCGTCCATGGTGGCATTGTAGGGTGCCGACCAATAGTAGGTATCAACCCACTAATACTCCCGCTGCCATCCCTGGAGGGACCGTGGACGTGCTCTACCCCCGACTGCTGGTCACCCGCTTCGCCGAGTGCTTCCGCTTCTACGACGCCGTCCTGCCCGAACTGCTCGGCGCGGTACGGATGAAGGGCGACGAGGGCGGCCCGTACGCGAACTGGGACGTCGACGGGCAGGGCGTCCTGGTGCTCTTCGACCGGGCCGCGCTGGCCGCCACCGTCGGTACCGCCGCACTGCCGCCCGCCGCCCCGCCCGCGCAGGACGCCGCGATGCTGGTCTCGCGGGTGCCGGACGTGGCGGCGGCGCTGGCGTTCTGCCTGGCGCACGGCGGCAGCGAGGTGGTCGGGCCCACCGACCGCCCGGACTGGGGCCCGACCCTGCGCACCGCTCACCTGCGCGACCCCGAGGGGACGCTCGTCGAGCTCCAGTCCTACTGAGGGCGCCCTCGCCCGGTGGCCGCGGGGCTCAGGAGGCGGGGGTCTTGGTGCGCAGGATCTCGATGAACGCGCGCAGCCAGCCCGGGTGGTCCGGCCAGGCGCGGGCGGAGACCAGGACGCCGTCCACCACGGCCTCGCCGTCCTGGTAGGTGGCGCCGGCGGCCCGGACGTCCGGTTCCAGGGCCGGGTAGGCGGCGCTCGTGCGGCCGGTCAGCACCCCGGCGGCGGCGGTGATCTGCGGGCCGTGGCAGATCTGCGCGACCGGCTTCTCGGCCTCGAAGAAGTGCCGCACGATCCGCTGCAGCTCGGCGTCGTTGCGCAGGTACTCCGGCGCCCGGCCGCCGGGGATCACCAGGGCCACGTAGTCGGCCGGGTCCACCTCGGCGAAGGCCAGGTCGGCGGGCCAGCTGTAGCCGGGCTTCTCGGTGTAGGTGTCGAAGCCGTCCTCGAAGTCGTGGACCACGAACCGCAGCTTCTTGCGGGACGGCGCCGCGATGTCGACCTGGTAGCCCTCCTCGCGCAGCCGCTGGTAGGGGTAGAGCACCTCCAGCGACTCCGCGGCGTCCCCGGTGACGAGCAGGATCTTCACGGTCATGGCCGGCCTCGATTCCGATCGGTCTCGCGTGGTCAAGTGGGCTGCCGCCGACAATGGGTGACGGATCGACAGCTCCGGGTACAACCTCGCGCACCGGCCCGGCCGGCCGCAACGGGGCGTGCCGGCGCATTCGGGGATGCCTGCCGGCGATCGTGCTCCCGGTGCGGGTTCCCGGTGGCCGCGCGGAGCGGGCGGACGGAGCGGGCAGGCGGAGTGGGCGGGCGGCGGGGCCGGAAACGCCATCGGGTCCCCCCGCCGAAGCGGAGGGACCCGATGGGTACTGCCTATCTGCTGTGCGCCGCCAGGGACTCGAACCCCGGACCCGCTGATTAAGAGTCAGCTGCTCTAACCAACTGAGCTAGCGGCGCGTGCTGACCCGGAGAACATTACACGGCGCGCGGGCAAACGCCGAATCGTCACCAGGTGGACGCGCAGGGTGAGCGGCGCGCCCGGCGAGGTCACGCGTCCGGGTAGTGGCAGGCGGCGGCGTGGTCGGGGCCGCGCTCGGGGCCGGAGCCGGCGGTCGCCGGGGTGAGGGGCGGGGCGGTGGTGTCGCAGCGCGGGCGCTGGGCGGGGGTGAGGCGGGCGTATACCTGGCAGCGGGTGCGGAAGGGGCAGCCGGTGCGGCGCTCGGTGGGGGACGGGGGGTCGCCGGCGAGCAGGATGCGGTCGCGGGTGCGTTCGGCGACCGGGTCGGGCAGCGGGACGGCCGAGAGCAGCGCGCGGGTGTAGGGGTGGCGGGGGGCGGTGAAGACGGCGTCCACCGCGCCCTGCTCGACCGTGCGGCCCAGGTACATCACGCTGACCCGGTCGGCGAGGTGGCGGATCACCGAGAGGTCGTGGGAGACGAAGAGGTAGGCCAGGCCCAGGGTGGCCTTGAGCTGCTGGAGCAGGTTGAGCACCCCGGCCTGGATGGAGACGTCGAGAGCGGACACCGGCTCGTCCAGCACCAGCAGTTGCGGCTCGACCGCCAACGCGCGGGCGATCGACACGCGTTGGCGCTGTCCGCCGGAGAACTCGTGCGGATAGCGGACCGCGTGCACGCTCTCCAGGCCGACCAGGCGCAGGAGTTCGGGGATCCGGCGGGCGATCCGGGCACGGTCGGCGCCCTGCGCCAGCAGCGGCTCGGCGATGATGTCGCCGATCGGCAGCCGCGGGTCCAGGCTGGCCATCGGATCCTGGAAGACGATCTGCAGCTGCGAGCGCAGCCGGTGCCGGGCCTCGCGGGTGAGGGTGGCGGTGTCCTGGCCGAGGAGTTCGATCCGGCCGGACTCGGGTGCGCGCAGGCCCAGCACCTCGAACAGGGTGGTCGACTTGCCCGAGCCCGACTCGCCGACCAGGCCCAGGGTTTCGCCGCGCCGGATGTCCAACTCGACGCCGTCGACGGCGTAGACCTCGCCCACCTTGCGCTTGAAGACGGTGCCCTTGAGGACCGGGAAGGTCTTGGTGAGCCCGGTGACCGCCAGCACGCCGGGCAGGTCGGCGCGCGGACCGGTGGCGGCCGGCGGTGGCAGCTGCGGGACGGGGTAGACCTCGGCGGGCGCGGGCCGGGTGGCGGCGAGCTCGGCCGATCGGACGCAGGCGGCCAGGTGCGCGCGGGGGCAGGACCCGGCGACGCCCGCCGCGGTGGCGCCCGCGCCCGGCGCCGCCGCGCCGGCCGCGCCGGTCAGCGGTGGCTCGGCGGTCCGGCAGCGGTCCTCGACCAGCGGGCAGCGCGGTGCGAAGCGGCACCCCGGCACCGGCGCGTCGGGCGCGGGCGGCTGGCCGGGGATCGGGACCAGCGGCCCGCCGCGGCCGTCCAGCCGCGGGACGGCGCCGATCAGGCCCAGCGTGTAGGGGTGCTGCGGCGCGGCGAAGAGCTCGCGCACGCCGGCCGTCTCGACCACCCGTCCCGCGTACATCACCGCGACCCGGTCGGCCATCTGGGCGATGACGCCGAGGTCGTGGCTGACCAGGACCAGCGCCGCCCCGGTCTCGCGCTGGGCGGTGCGCAGCACGTCGAGCACCTGGGCCTGGATGGTGACGTCCAGCGCGGTGGTCGGCTCGTCGGCGAGCAGGATGTCGGGCTCGTTGGCCACCGCCATCGCGATCATCGCGCGCTGGCGCATGCCGCCGGAGAACTCGTGCGGGAAGCTGTCCAGCGCCCGCCCGGAGTCGGGGATGCCGACCAGGTCGAGCAGTTCGGCGGCGCGGCGGCGGGCGACGGCCCGGTCGACCCGCTGGTGGACCCGCACCGCCTCGGCGATCTGGTCGCCGATCCGGTAGACGGGGGTGAAGGCGGAGAGCGGGTCCTGGAAGACCATGGCGATCCGGTTGCCCCGGATCCGGGTCAACTCCCGTCCGGGCAGGCCGATCAGCTCGCGTCCGTCGAGCGCGACCGAGCCGCTGACCTCGGCGGTGCCGGGCAGCAGGCCCAGCACCGCGAGGGCGGTGACCGACTTGCCGGAGCCGGACTCCCCGACGATGCCGAGCGTCTCGCCCTGGTACAGGGTGAGGTCGACGCCGCGCACGGCGGCCAGCGCCGGGCGCCCGCGCCCGCCGGCGAAGTCCACCCGCAGGTCGCGCACCGCGAGCAGGGGAGCGCCGGACACGCCGCGCGGAGCGGGGACGGCGGGGGATGCGGTGCTGGTCACGCGAGGCCCTTACGACGGAGGCGGGTCATCAGGACGGAGGGCCGGCGCGGGCGGCGGGCGGCGTCGGCGGTCGGGTCCAGCGCGTCGCGCAGCCCGTCGCCGACCAGGTTGACCGCCAGCACGAAGAGCACCAGCAGTCCGGCGGCGAAGTAGAACATCCACGGGTAGGTCGGCGCGGCCTCGGTGCCGTCGGCGATCAGCGTGCCGAGCGAGACGTCCGGTGCCTTGACGCCGAAGCCGAAGTAGGAGAGCGCGGTCTCGCTCATCACGGCCGAGCCGACCGCGATGGTGGCGTCCACGATCAGGTAGGAGGCGGCGTTGGGCAGGATGTGCCGCACGATGATCCGCAGCGGCCGGACCCCCATGAACTGGGCGGCGCGCACGAATTCGCGTTCCTTGAGGGAGATCGTCATCGAGCGCACCACCCGTGCGGTGATCATCCAGTTGAAGGCGGCGAGCAGGATCACGAAGGCGAGCCAGCCGGCGTCCTTGAGGCGGGGCGAGACGATGGTGATGATCAGGAAGCCCGGGAAGACCAGCATCAGGTCGACGAAGAAGATCAGCACCCGGTCGGTCCAGCCGCCGAAGTACCCGGCGCAGGCGCCGACCAGGCCGGCCAGCACGGTCGACAGCAGGGCGACCAGCAGCCCGATGATCAGCGACTTCTGCAGCCCGCGCAGGGTCTGCGCGTAGACGTCCTGACCGAGCCCGCCGGTGCCGAACCAGTGGTCGCCGGAAGGGGGTTCGCGCAGCGCCGAGTAGTCGACGTCGGTGTAGGTCCAGTGCGTGAGGTACGGACCCAGGAAGGCGAGCAGGAAGAGCAGCAGGACGATCGTCGCGCCCGCCAGCACGCCGCGCGAGGCGCGCAGCCGGGTCAGCACCAGACGGCCCCGCCCGGGTGCGACGTCGTCGGTGGACCGGTCGGCCCCGGCGGGCGGGGCCTCGGTGGTGGTCGCCACGTTCTCTCCCATCAGACACGCACCCGCGGGTCGAGGGCGGCGTGCAGCGTGTCGGCCAGGAAGCCGGAGGCCAGCACCGTGACGGCGGTGAAGAGGTTGACCGCCACCACCGCGTTGGTGTCGTTCTCGTGGATGGCGCTGATGAACCACTCGCCCATGCCGTGCCAGCTGAAGATCGTCTCGGTGAAGGTGGCGCCGGTGAAGACGGCCAGGAAGTTGTAGGCGAAGAGCGTCGACATCGGGATGACGGCGGTCCGCAGCCCGTGCCTGACCAGGGCCCGGCGCCGGGTGAGACCCTTGGCCTGGGCGGTGCGCAGGTAGTCCGAACCGAGCACGTCGAGCATCGTGCCGCGTTGGTAACGGCTGTACGTGGCAAGGCCGGTGAGCGCCAGCGAGAGGGTCGGCAGGAGCAGGTGCACGCCCCAGTCGGCGAGGTGGGCGAGGGGTCCGCCGCTCAGTCCGGGGGTCTCGTAGCCGGTGAAGTTGATCAGCTGGTGGCCCGAGGACTGGTTGACGGCGATCGCGCCGTTCTTCAGGAAGAGCGCGAGCAGGAAGACCGGGGTGGACAGCAGGACGTAGGAGAAGACGGTCAACGCCCGGTCGGAGAGCCGGTACTGGCGCACCGCGGCCCAGGCGCCGGCGGCCACCCCGAGCACCATGCCCAGCAGGCTGCCGATCACCAGCAGGCGCAGCGAGACCCAGACCCGGCGCCCGAAGTCGGCGTTGACGGAGGTGTCGTGGATGCTGCGGCCCAGATCGCCGTGGAGCACGCCGTCGGCCCAGTGGCCGAAGCGTTCGACCACCGGGGTGCGGTCGTTGATGCCCAGCGCGGTGAGCTGGCGGTCGACGGCGGCCGCCGCGGGGCGCGGCTGCTTGGCCTCGAAGTAGGCGCGCGGGTCGAGCGCCGCGCTGGAGAGCGCGTAGGCCAGGAAGACCGCGACGACCAGCAGGGCGAGGTAGTAGGCGAGCCGCTTCGCCAGGTAGCGGAGCATCAGCGTCGCCTGCCCGCGGGCCTGGTGCGGCGTGGCAGGTCCGCCGCGCAGGTGCCGTCACGCTTGACTGTCATGACCAGTTGCTTTCGCTCGATGGGTGTTCGAAGCAGCTTCGCGCAGCGGAATTCTGGGCCCGGCCGGTGGGCCGGTCAAGAGTGCGCGCAGGCCTGCTTCCCGTGGTTCGGCAAAGCGGCTGGTCAGAGTCTTGCAGCGAAGTACGGCGGGCACATTGCGGCGATGTTGCGGGGTATGGCGTTTCGATCAGTTCTGAACACCAGCCTCTGGTGGGCGAACTGATCCGCTGTTACCTTCGGCAGGCCGGGCGGCTTTTTGGCTGCCCACGCTCAACTTCAGTGCCCGTGTTCGAGGCCTGCCACACCTGGCGGCCGGCAACTCACCCCGAAACTCTGGAGGGACCCTCCATGGACGCACTCACCCGGCGCCGCCACCAGCTCACCCGCCGGCCCACCAGTGACCGCCCCGCCCACGCCCTGACCCGTTCGCTGGTGCTCGCCACCGCACTGGTGCTCTCGGTCACCGCCTGCAGCTCCAGCACCTCGAAGTCCACCGACGGCGCCACCCGCAGCGCGCAGCCCAGAGCCGACGCGCAGGACATCAACCCGCAGCCACTGGAGCGGGTCAAGGACGGCGGGGAGCTGCGCTCACCGCTCCAGCAGTGGATCACCCAGTGGAACCCGCTGCAGGTGGACGGCACCTACGGCGACTCGGTCGAGATCATGAAGATGATCGAGCCCTCGATCTTCCGGGTGGACGCCACCGGCACCTACCAGCCGGTGCCGGACTTCCTGGTCTCCGCCACCGTGGTCTCCACCGCGCCGCAGGTGGTGCTCTACAAGCTCAACCCCAAGGCCAAGTGGTCGGACGGCAAGCCGCTGAGCTACCTGGACTTCAAGGCGCAGTGGCAGGCGGCCAGCGGGAAGGACACCGCGTTCAACGTGGCCACCACCGCCGGCTACGACCAGATCGGCGACGTCGCGCAGGGGGCGGACGCCAGCGAGGTCAGGGTCACCTTCGACAAGCCGTACGCGGACTGGCAGACGCTCTTCTACCCGCTGCTCCCGGCGGCCGGCATCGGCACCGCGGACGACTTCAACAAGGGCTGGGTGGAGAAGGTCCCGATCACCGGCAACGCCTTCAAGATCGGCGCTCTGGACAAGTCGGCGCAGACGGTCACCGTGGTGCCCGACCCCAACTGGTGGGGCACCAAGCCCAAGTTGGACAAGTTCACCTACCGGGTGCTGTCCAGCTCGGCGATCACCCAGTCGTTCCTCAACAACGAGATCGACTACGCGAGCGCCGGGCGCGCCGACTCCTACAGCCAGCTCAAGGCCGACCCGAACGCGGTGATCCGCTCGGCCAGCCCGTGGGACGAGGTGCACATCGCCTTCGGCTCCAACGGACCGATGGCGGACCAGAAGGTGCGCCAGGCGCTGGAGAAGGCGATCGACCGCCCCTCGCTGATCAAGGTGGTCAACAAGGGCGTCCCGGTGGACTTCCCGCTGCTCGGCAACCACATCCTGATGACCAACCAGGTCGGCTACCAGGACAATTCGGGCCAGTGGGGAAAGCTCGACCTGGCCGGCGCCAAGCAGCTGCTCAGCGACGCGGGTTGGCAGGACGCGGGCGCGGGCCAGCCGCGCACCAAGGACGGCCGGCCGCTGGAACTGCACTTCATCCTGGCGCAGGGCACCTCGCAGCAGTCGGTCGACCTGGCCACCGCCACCCAGAACATGCTGCTGCAGGCTGGCGTGAAGCTGGACATCGACCGGGTGCCGGACAACGACATCAACGAGAAGTACATCAACGTCGGCAAGTTCGACCTGGCGACCTGGCGCAACACCGGCTCGTTCCCGCCCTCGACCACCGTGCCGCTCTTCGAGGAGCCGGTGGGCGACAACGTGTTCGCCAACTACTCGAAGCTGAGCACCCCGGAGATCGACGGCCTGCTCAAGCAGGCCGCGGCCACCCTGGACCCGGTCGCGGCGGCCAAGCTCTACAACCAGGCGGACGCCAAGATCTGGGAGCTGGGCCACAGCCTGGAGATCTACCAGCGCCCGCAGGTGACCGCGTACCGCAAGGGGCTGGCCAACTTCGGCGCCACCGGGCTCGCGGACACCGACTACACGAAGGTCGGCTGGGAGAAGTAGCGGGGACCGGTGTCCGGGCGCGCTGTCGGGCAGCGCGGTGATCACGAGGCCGGGGCGGCTTCGGAGTGGGGGTTTGCCTCCCCCGTCCGTGCCGCGCCGGCCTTGACCTTCCGCGTTGCCCGCAGGACGCCTCTCTCGCTGTTGAACCGAGGGGAATCTATCGGCACGATCGGTGTGCGCGCACGGCGCGACACCCGTGGGCCGGGTGCTGCCCGGGCCGCTGTCACCCGGTTCGCGCACTGGCCCGTCAACTCTCCTTGACCGCGGGGCGGATCGGTTGCGCGGGCCAGGTGACGTCCCGCCGTGCCGTGTGGCTGCGGTGCGTGCGCGGATCACCGCGGGCTGTCACCATCGCGGCAGGGGGCCGCCGGGCCCCGGCCGCGCGCCCACCCAGGAGAGCCGCCCGATGACCGCAGGACCCGTTCGATGACCACCCGACCGCCCGCCGTGGCCGGCGCCCCGCAGGACCCGGTGGTGCGGCCGATGGTGCCGCGCAGCCGCGACGAGCCGCACCGCACCGCCACCCCGCTGGAGCTCTTCTTCGACCTGTGCTTCGTGGTCGCGGTGGCCCAGGCGGGACGGCAGCTGGCGCTGGCGCTGGCCGAGGGGCACCTGCGGGTGGCGCTGGTCGGCTACCTCTTCGCGTTCTTCGCGGTCTGGTGGGCCTGGATGAACTTCACCTGGTTCGCCTCCGCCTACGACTGCGACGACGTGCCCTACCGGCTCGCCACGCTGGTGCAGATCACCGGCGCGCTGATCCTGGCGGCCGGGATCCCGCGGCTCTTCGTGGACCACGACTTCACCCTCGGCGTGCTGGGCTACGTGGTGATGCGGCTGGCGCTGGTCACCCAGTGGGTGCGGGCCGCGCGCGGCGAGAGCGGCCCGGCGCGGCGGATGGCCTACGGCTACGCGGCGGGCATCACGCTGGTGCAGCTCGGGTGGGTGCTGGTGCTGCTGCTGCCGCAGGCGGCGATCCCGTACGTGGTGCCGCTGGGCATCGTCGCGGAGCTGGGCGTGCCCGCGCTCGCCGAGCGCCGGGTGCAGACCAGCTGGCACCCGCACCACATCACCGAGCGGTACGGGCTCTTCACCCTGATCGTGCTCGGCGAGACGGTCTCGGCGGCCACCGTCGCGATGCAGAGCGCGGTGGACGAGCACGAGGCGCTGGGCGAGCTGATCCCGATCGCGATCGGCGGGATCCTGCTCTGCTTCTCGGCCTGGTGGATCTACTTCGCCACGCCCGTGCACCAGCACCTGCGCTCCAACCGGCAGGCCTTCCTCTGGGGCTACGGGCACTATCTGATCTTCGGATCGGCGGCCGCGATCGGTGCGGGCCTGGAGGTCGCGGTGGAGCACGCGGTCGGGCTCTCGCACCTCTCGGACGCGGCGGGGGGCGGCCGCCGCCGCGGGGGCGCCCCCCGCCGTCACCGTGCCGGCCGCGCTCTACCTGGCCACGGTCTGGGCGCTGCACGCGCGGCACAGCAAGACCGGGGCCGCGCAGTGGGTGCTGCCGCTGTCCGCGGTGGCGGTGCTGGCCTGCACGGCGGCGGGGAACGAGGGGACGCTGGCGGCCGGGTTGGTGGCGGCGCTCACGGTGGCGGTGGGGGTCTGGCTGCACGGTCGCGAACAGCGGCAGTCGCGGCTGTAGTGGCAGCAGCGGTAGGCGTGGCAGCCGCGGCAGCCGTGCGGGGCGCGGTCGGGGTGGCCGTCGGTGGGCTGTGCCACGATCGTCGACAGTGCCCGAACCCGCCCTCCCCGAGGATCCGCGCCATGCCCCAGCAGCCCGCCCGTCCGGCCCGCCCCGCCCGCTCCGCGAAGCCCGCCCGGGCGGTGGGGCCCGCCGCGCCCGCGCGGCTCGCCGACCTGCCGTACGCCGAGCTGCTGCAGCCGCACCGCGGAGGGCTGGGCCGCGACACCCGCTACGACACCGTGCACTTCGAGGGCGGCTCCTACCAGGGCGCGCAGGGCGGCAGTTCGGTCTTCCTGGAGTGCGCCTTCAGCGGCGTCTCGGTCACCGAGTCGGCGCTGCGGCAGGCGCGCTTCACGGAGGTGTGGATGGAGCAGTGCCGCTGGGTGGCCACCGACCTGGCCGAGAGCGAGTGGCAGGACGTCACGGTGGTGGCCGGCCTGTTCGCCGGGATCTCGGCCTTCGGCTCCCAGCTACGACGCCTGACGCTGCGTCAGTGCAAGCTGGAGTCGGTCAACCTGCGCGCCGCGGTGCTGCGCGACGTGGTCTTCGAGGACTGCCAGCTGCGGGACGTGGACTTCGGGTCGGGGGCGAAGCTGACCGGTGTCTCGTTCCCCGGCAGCTCGCTGGAGGAGGTGCGGTTCGGCGGCTCGCGGCTGGAGCGGACCGACCTGCGCGGCGCCACCCGGCTGGGGCTGCCGGACGGCCACGAGGGACTGCGCGGCGCGGTGATCTCCTCGCCGCAGCTCTTCGAGCTGGCCCCGCAGTTCGCCCACGCCCTCGGCGTGGTGGTGCAGGACGACTGAGCGGGTCGAGACGATCCGTGGTGGGGGCGGCCGAGCGGGGACGAACGGCTGTCCGGCTGCGCGCAAGCGCCGCGCGGCCCGGAATTCACCGCGTGGAAGCTCGCTGTCCGGGACAAGAACAGTCCGACAAGGGTCGGTGTAGGGCTCTGGCGCGGGCGCGTCCGCTGGGCCAGGATGACGCGCGGCCCATGTTGTACACACAACCCTGAGCGCTCCCCCCATCGCGTGCTCGGGTCGGTGCGGCATGCGGACAGGGCCCTGGAGCGCGTGGCAGCCGCCGTCGCGCCGGCACGCCGCTGGCTGCGGCGACACCCGAGAGGTTGGCGAACCCGATGACTGAGCTGAGCCGCAGGACGTTCATGGCCTTGTCCGCGAGCGCGGCCGCCGCCGGGGCGGTGGCCGGGACCGTCGGCGCCACCACCGTGCCGAGCGCCACGCTCACGCACACGGGCACCCTCACGGACGCCCAGCACATCGTGATCCTGATGCAGGAGAACCGCAGCTTCGACCACTACTTCGGCACCCTGCAGGGCGTGCGCGGCTTCGCCGACCGCAGCGCCATCCAGATCGCCGGCGGCTACAGCGTCTTCAACCAGCCCAACGGCCTCTTCGCGCGCCAGTACCCGTGGGCCTTCAACCCCACCAACTCCGGTGCCACCTCCAGCGCGGAGATCACCGCGCAGTGCAACGGCGACCTCTCGCACGCCTGGTCGGACCAGCACAAGGCGTGGAACACCGGCAAGATGGACTCCTGGGTCTCGGCCAAGGGCACCGTGCGCACGCTCGGCTACCTGCAGCGCTCCGACATCCCCTTCCACTACGCGCTCGCCGACAACTACACGATCTGCGACGCCTACCACTGCTCGGTGTTGAGTGCGACGGGCCCCAACCGCACCTACCACTGGAGCGGGATGATCGACCCCTCCGCCACCGCGGGCGGGCCGGCCTACGACGGCGGCGACGAGTCCGGACTGCACTGGCAGACCTACGCCGAGGCGCTGGAGAACGCCGGCGTGAGCTGGAAGGTCTACCAGAACGCCGCCGACAACTTCGGTGACAACGCGCTCGCCTACTTCAAGCAGTTCTCGGGCGCCCCGGCCGGCAGCGCGCTGGCCGTCAAGGGCATGGGCTCGGTCCCCAAGGTGACCGGGAGGACCCCCGACGACATCGCCGCCGCGATCCGGGCCGACGTCCTGGGCGGCACGCTGCCGCAGGTCTCCTGGATCGTCGCCGACCAGCAGTCCTCGGAGCACCCGTACGCCACCCCCGAGGACGGCGCGCACTTCGTGCACCAGGTGATGGACGCGCTGAACGCGGACGCCAACGTGTTCAACTCCACCATCCTGCTGCTGAACTACGACGAGAACGACGGCTTCTTCGACCACGTCCCGCCGCCGGCCGCGCCCGCCGGCACCGCCGGCGAGTTCTACAGCAACACCAACATCGGCCTCGGCTTCCGCGTCCCGCTGATCGCCATCTCGCCCTGGAGCCGCGGCGGTTGGGTGAACTCGGAGACCCACGACCACACCTCGGTGCTGCGCTTCCTGGAGAAGTGGACCGCGGCCATCGGCAAGCCGGCGACCTGCGTCAACATCAGCGACTGGCGCCGCCGGGTCTGCGGCGACCTGACCGGCATGTTCGACTTCGCCAACCCGGTGTACGGGATGCCGACGCTGCCCGACACCTCGCAGACCATCGGCCTGTCCACCTGCGGCCCGCTGGGCAACCCCTCGCCGACCACCAACGCGCTGCCCGCGCAGGAGCCCGGCACCCGCCCGGCCCGCGCGCTGCCGGTGCAGCCGAACGCCAACCTCGACCACCTGGAGTTCGGCTCCTCGGGCGTCATGAAGGTCTGGCTGAGGATGGAGAACGCCGGCAGCGCGGCGACCCGCTCCGCCCACTTCGCGGCCTACGCCAACGCCTTCCGCAGCGGCGGCCCCTGGCAGTACACGGTGGACGCCGGCGGCAACACCAGCGACTTCTTCAACTGCGGTACCAGCTACGGCAACGGCGCCTACGACCTGAGCGTGGTGGGCCCCAACCGCTTCCTGCGCCGGTTCCAGGGCGACGCCACCAAGGCCGGCAAGAGCCTGCTCTGCACCTCCTCCTACGCGGTGGAGTCGGGCACCGGCAAGCTCGCGCTCTGGTTCAAGCTCACCAACAACGGCACCAGCACGGCGACGTTCACCATCAAGTCGACCAACTACCGCACCGACGGCCCCTGGACGTACACGGTGGCGCCCGGCGCCAGCGTCAGCGACTTCTTCAACGCGGTGGCCTACAACAACGGTTGGTACGACTTCACGGTCACCGTGGACGTGGACAGCACGTGGTCGCAGCGCTTCACCGGCCACCTGGAGAGCGGCGCGCCGAGCATCACGGGCTGACGGACTGACGGACTGACGGTGGTCCGGGTGGTGTGGGCCGGGTCGCGCTCATCGAGGTGTGGTGAGTGCGGCCCGGTGGCCCGGCGCGGGGTGTCGTTCGACTACGGTTGGTCCGCATGACCCACGACGAGACCGAGCTCACCGCCGAGTTGATCCAGGACCTGTTGCGCGACCAGCACCCCGACCTGGCCGACCGTCCCGTACGGCTCGGCGCGCGCGGCTGGGACAACCAGCTGTGGCGGCTCGGCGACGACCTCGCCGTCCGGCTGCCCTGGGCGACGCAGTCCGCCGACGAGCTGCTGCGCAAGGAGCACACCTGGCTGCCCGCTCTCGCCGCGCGGCTTCCCCTGCCAGTTCCCGTTCCGCAGCGGCTCGGTGAGCCCGGTGAGCGGTTTGCGCGCCCCTGGATCGTCACCACCTGGGTGCCGGGCGAGCCCGCCGACCGCGCCCCGGTCACGGACGCCGCGCAGGCGGCCGATGCCCTGGCCGCCTTCCTGACGGCACTTCACCGGCCCGCGCCCGCCGGGGCACCCGCCGGTCGCTTTCGCGGCGGGCCGCTGGCCGAGTACGCCGAGGGCTTCGCCGGGCAGCTCGCCTCGGCCACCGAGATGGGGCTGATCCCGGACCCGGACGCCGTCCGCGCGGTCTGGGAGGACGCCGCGGCCGCGCCGGACTGGGCGGGCCCGGCCCTATGGCTGCACGCCGATCTGCACCCGGCCAACGTGCTGACCGCGGACGGCGCGCTCTGCGGCGTGATCGACTTCGGCGACCTCTGCGCGGGCGACCCGGCCTGTGACCTCGCCGCCCCCTGGATCCTGCTGCCGGACGGCGCCGTCGACCTCTTCCACGCGGCCTACCGGCCGTCCGCGGACGCCGCGACCCTGCGGCGCGCCCGCGGCTGGGCAGTGCTGAAGGCCCTGGCCGGCATCCTGATCGGCGAGGCCGGCGTCCAGGGCCGCCCCGGCGGCAAGGCCAGTTGGGGCCCACCCGGCCAGGCCGCGCTGCGACGCCTCATCGCCACGGCGGGCCGCTGACCGCGCCTCGGTCATTCATTGACGGCTCTGCGCTGCAGGCTGGTTGTCGAGCAGGTCGGCGATCAGGTGAGCCAGCAGCGCCGCGCGGTCGGGCAGGTCGGCGACGGAGACGTACTCGCCCTCGGCGTGCGCCCCGTCGCCGACGGCGCCCAGGCCGTCGAGGGTGGGACAGCCCACCGCCGCGGTGAAGTTCCCGTCGGAGGCGCCGCCGACCACGATGTCGCGCAGCGGTGCCAGGCCCAGCCGCTCGGCCAGGACGCGTGCCCGCTCGAAGAGTTGGGCGCCCGAGGTGGCCGGCAGCGGCGGGCGGTGCGGGCCGCCGGTGACGGCCAGCGAGGTCCCGGGCACCGCGGTCCTCAGGCCGCGCAGCGCGCCGTCCACGCGCTCCGCCTCCTCCCGGCTGGCGACCCGCACGTCCAACTCGGCGTAGGCGTGCGCGGGGACCGTGTTGCCCGCGCTGCCCGCCGCGCTGAGCGTGGGGGTGATGGTGGAGCCGAGGTCGGGCCTGGCCAGGGCGTCGACGGCCAGCAGCAGGTGTGCGAGGGCGAGCAGGGCGTTGGCGCCCTTCTCCGGCTCCAGGCCCGCGTGCGCGGCGCGCCCCGTCACCTCCAGCCGGTACATGCCGGTGCCCTTGCGCCCGGTCTTCAGCGCACCGTGGCCGGAGCCCTCCGGGATCAGCGCGGCGGCCGAGCGGCGGGCGAGCTCCTCGATCAGCGGCCGACTGCTCTGCGAGCCGATCTCCTCGTCGCAGGTCAGCAGGATCTCGACCCCGGAGCGGTCCTCCAACACCGAGACGGCGTGCAGGAGTTGGATGATGCCGGCCTTCATGTCGAAGCAGCCCGGACCGGTGGCGGTACCGGCGGCCCCATCCACCGTGAAGGGCCAGCGGGCGAGCGTGCCCAGCGGCCAGACGGTGTCGAAGTGCCCGATCAGCGCGACGGTGGCGCCACCCGCGCGGGCGGGCCACCGCCAGCGCAGGTGGGTGCGGCCACCGGACTCGACGAACTCGGCCGGCTCGCCGAGGATCTCCTTGCCGAGCTGGGAGAGCACGTGCGCCCCACCGGCACAGGCCGCCAGGTCCTCCGAGGGCGTCTCGACCTCGACCAGCCGGCCGAGCTGCTCCACCATGAGGCCCGTCCTGCCGCGCAGCTCCGTCAGTCGGCCGTCCCGCTCGATCATCTCCACCCCGCCATCATCGCCCACCCGCCGGGCACACCGACCGGTGCCCGTTACCGGGAGGCGAGGAACGCGATCACGCGGTGCGGTGCGTCGCAGAGAGGTCTCTGGACACAATCGGTTTGTCATGCAAACCTTTCGTCCATGACGACTCACCCTGCCCCTTCCGCGGGCGACCCCCACAGTCTGCTGGCCATGAAGCGGGCCCTGGTCCACCACGTCCGTCGTGAGCAGCGCGGGGCCTGGTTCGCCCTGCTCGTCTTCGCCGCGGTGCGGTTCGGCGCGGCGCCGGTGGTCCGCTACGGCCAGGGCGACCACAGCCCCGGCAACCTGCCGCCGGCCATGTGGTACTGGCCGGTGGCGCTGCTGCTCGCCTACGGTGCGATCGGCCGGTTCTACCTGCGGCGTTCCCGCCGGCTGGGCCTGGGGACCCGGGTCGGACCGTACCTGACGGTGGGCATCGTGCTGGTCGTGCTCATCACCGCCTACGTGGTGTGGTCGCTCAGCGGCCCGAGCCTGCTGACCGACATCCACGGCCCGTCGTTCGTCGTGCTCGTGCTCGACCGGGTGGTGAGCCCGGCCGGCACCATCGGCCTGGCGCTGCTGCTGCTCGCCCGGATCGAGCGCAGCTGGCCGCTGTTCGCCGTCACCTGCGGGTACCTGGTCGCCCTGCTCGGTGACGGCGACCTGCCCGACCCCTCGCCGTGGGGCTTCCTGCCGGGCCTGCTGCTCCAGGGGGGCGTGCTGCTGCTCGGCGGAGTCGGGCTCGCCCTGGCGCAGCGGGTCCAGGGGCGGTCCGCCGCATGACCGAACACCCCACCAGCAGCCTCGACGACGTCGTGCACCAACGCGTCCGCCTCGGCATCCTCGCGGTCTCCAAGGAAGCCCGGCGGGTGGAGTTCACGTTCCTGCGCAGCACGCTGGGCCTCACCGCCGGCAACCTCTCCCAGCACCTCGCGGTCCTGGAGAAGGCGGGCCTGGTCACGATCGACAAGGGCTACGAGGGCAAGCGCGCCCGCACCTGGATCCAGCTGACCAAGGCGGGCAAGAAGGCCCTGCACGACGAGATCGCGACGCTGAAGACGCTGATCCACCAGCTCGAAGGCGTCGAGGGCACGGGAGGTCCCGCAGTACCCGCCGGACCCGAGAGGGACGAACGGCGCGAGGGGGACGAACGGCGCGACGGGGAGGCCGGCCCCGGCCCCGCGGCCGCCCCGGCGGCTGGCTGAGTTCCCCGTCCGACCTCGGTGGTCCGAACGGTGCCTGGCAGGCTGCCCCTCACCGTGCCCCTGGCGGGCTTCCCGTCCGCGGGGGCGTGCCGTAGGTCTTGACCGGGCGTGCGGCAAGGGTGGCGCGCCGGGGATTGAGCACCGGGGAGCGGATGTGCGCGCGCACGACCAACAGTCGCAGGGTGGGCCCGACGAGCAGCTGCGGACCGACGGGCGCCGGGCGGCGCAGGAGACCGCCGTGCAGGCCGCCGGGGCCGCCGAGGTGGGAGGCGAGCTGACCGCGCGGATGGTGCTGGCCCTGCAGCGCACCATCGGCAATGCCGCCGTCGCGCCGCTGGTGGAGCAGCGGCGGCGCGCCCACGACCCGTCACGCGGTCGGCCGGACCCGTGCGGTGGGCCGCAGGCGCCGGACCGTCCCGTGCAGCGGTCCGGGGTGCACGAGGTGCTGCGGTCCCCGGGGCAGCCCATGCCCGACGTGCTGCGTTCGGAGATGGAGAGCCGGCTCGGCGCGGACTTCGGCGAGGTGCGGTTGCACGACGACGCGGCGGCCGCGCGCTCGGCGCGGGAGATCGGCGCCCGTGCCTACACCTCGGGCCGGCACGTGGTGATCGGTGCGGGCGGCGCCGACCAGCACACCCTCGCCCACGAACTCACCCACGTCATCCAGCAGCGGCAGGGCTCCGTCGCCGGCACGGACCACGGCGACGGACTGTCCCTCTCGGACCCGGGCGACCGCTTCGAACGGGCGGCGGAGGCGAACGCGGTGCGGGCCATGTCGGGGGAGGTGCCCGCGCGGTCGGCCGTGGCCCCAGCGCAGGGGTCGAGTGGATCGGGCGGGGGTGGCCACGACACCGCGAGGGCCGTCCAGCGGTACGGCGGGCGGCACGGCATGACGGCCGAGACGATGACGAACCCGTACGAGACCTGGACCTACGTCCCGCCGGCCGACAGCCCGTTCCAGGTGCACATCGACGTCGCCCCGGATCCGGCGTTCGCCCCGGTCGCGACGAACGGCCACCAGTACGCGGTCGGTCACGTGAACATCCGCGGTGTGGAGATCGGGACGCAGCGCGGCCCCACCCGCTTCGGAGGGAGCGGGCAGAAGGCCCACACCACCGCGTGGACGCTGACCCGGCAGTCCCTGACCGCGATGGAAGGACGGCCGGCCAGCGTCCTCGTGGGCTACATCGAGGACAGCCTCGCCGCGCTCGCCACAGCGGCGCCCCAGACGGGCGACACCCCCGCCGGCATCTGGAACACGCTGCGGGCGCGGGCCGACACCCTGAGGCAGGACGCCGCCAACCACGCGCGTCCGCTGCACCTGTGGTCGGCCGTCCTGTCGGACCTGCTGGTCGCGTACGTGAAGGCGTACCAGGTCTGCCCGGCCACCACCTACAACAACGGCCATCCGGACGGGGACGGCGAGGCCGACGCCATGAACGCCCTGTGGGGGATCGAGGCCGACACGTCACTGCCCACCAACCTCGGTACCAGGAGGCAGGAGGCGAAGGCGGCGATCAGCCACCTCCAGGACTACCCGCTGAGCCATTCCTCCCTGCCGATCGGCAACCGGGACCTGGCCAACGAGCACTTCTGGCGGACGCTGGCCCATGCCTTCCCCAAGGTGGCCTTCGCGCTGCAGGGCGAGGCGTCCCAGAACAACGTCGACGGCAACCGGCGTTTCAACGCCGGCCCCGCGGCGGGGGTGAACTACGCGGCGATCCGCACGAACATGACCGCCGCTGCGCAGCCCGGCTCCGCGGGCTCCACGGTGGCGGCCAGCGGGACCGCCTTCAAGCTCGCCGCCGGCTCCCTGGACAAGGGCTTCGCCGTCGACCTGCTGGTCAGCCCGCAGACGCGGACCGGGGCGAACTCGGTGGCCTCCCACGCCGCGACGGCGGTCGAGGTCTCCCGGGTGCGGATCAGCCTGCAGGAACGCCCCTACACCCAGTACAAGCCGGACGCCGGGGCGCACCTGTCCTCGTGGAGCCTGCTCGTCACCGCGGTGCGGGCACTGGAGGGAGGGAGCGCCCGCGAGGTCCTGCGCTGGCTGCACACCGGCGTGCGGCGCACCGCGGGCCGTCCGCCCCTGCCCGTCGGACTCGCGAACGACTGGACCCCGCTGCGGCACCAGGTCACCACACTCCTGGCCCACGGGCTCGACGCCACCACCACCCTGACCCCGCACGCCTGGTCGGAGCTGCTGAGCTCGGTGATGCGCGGCTACCTGATGCTGCAGCAGGCCAGCAGCCTGAGCACGGTCGGGACACCCGTCGGGGACTCCCGCCCCGGCTCGAACGGCGAAGGGCCGGCGCTGACGAACCTGCAGCAACTCCAGGCCCAGGTGGTGGCAGGCGCCACCCCGCTCACCCCCGCCGTGCGGGGCCAGGCCGTCACCGACGCCCTCGTGCACTTCGACCACCGGGCGGCCCGCACCAAGATCATTTATTCGTTGATGTTCGAGACCGGCCCCAACACCGTCCCCGAGGCGACAGATGACCTCAGGGAGCACCTGAAGTCGTCCGCCGGGCCCGTGATCAACCTCAAGCGGTCCATCGACGAATGGGTGCGATCCGTCCAGACCGCCTTCCCCGACCTCTTCTGCACCCCCCTCTTCCGCCAGGGGATCTCGGCCAAGCACCTCAGGAAGGCCGTGTTCGACAAGCTCGGCGAGGACCTCACCGCGAACGAGATGAGCCTGGTGGAGCAGAAGACCACGCGCAAGCGGCAGAAGCCCGCCGTCTACGGATGAACTGACAGCTGATCAGAGGGTTGGGGGTGGAGGTGGTGCGGGCGGATCATGAGAGAGCGCTCGCGTGACGAGACTTCGCCGCCCTCGTGGGGGTGCGGACGAGTCCCCGCCGATGACGGCGGGGACTCGTCGTGCGGTTGGTCTCTCAGGCGGCCGGCGTCGTCACGGGGTCGCGCCGGTGCCCACCTTCTGACAGTTGGGGCCACCCACTCCGTAACCGATCTGGGTGCCGGTGCCGTAGTACCAGTCGCTGTAGCCCTGGCAGATGTACCCGTTCCAGCTGAGGTAGAAGCCCGCCTCGAAGTCCTCGTTGCCCGTGCTGTAGATGCCTTCCTTGCCGGCGTCCCACCACTGCGCCCCGTTCGGGTTGTAGGTGGTCATGCCCGGGTCGGTCCGTGCGGCGCTGACGATCCAGACCCTGCTGTTGGTCGCGACGCTCGACACCCACAGGTCCTTGAAGTGGAACTCCGCGTACGCCGAGTGCTGGCAGTTGTCGTAGCCCTGGTAGAAGGTGCCCAGGTCGTATCCGGCGGTCGTCACGACCTCCATGACGTGGCCGACGGTCTGCAGACCGCACGCCTGGGCGCTGGGCGCCGCCGCCAGTCCGACCAGCGACGTGGCCGAGACGGCCGCGGCCACGACCGCGGACCTGATCTTGAATTTCATGTTTCCCCCGTGGTGTTGACTGTGTGTCAGCAACTCATGATGGGCACGCCGCGGCCGGCCTGGCAAGGGTTTGGATGATGGTCAACTAGCTTGTGGTGAGCGTGACTTGAGGAATCAGCCGAGGCGCGTGTGGGCCGCCCGAAGCGGGGGGAGGGGGCTGACCTCAGCACCGTTGGGGCACGGTCGGAGAGTGGTGAGCGGAGCGTCCTGATCGTCGGCGTCGTCGCCGAAGTCGTCGTGGCTCACCGCGGGGGGACTGGCGAAGCAACGCCGAGGCCGAGGTGCCGGGCGCGGCGCCGGCCTGGGCGGCGGCGTGGATGTGGCCGTGCTTCGGGTCCCGGTACAGGTCGGCCCGTAGCCACCATCGGGCGCAACACTCCGCCGATCGTCTCGACGTCGGCCTCGCCCATCTCCCGGTAGAACTCCATCCGCTGCGCCAGCGGCAGTGCCGCCGCGACCGCGTTCTGCGTCCGGGTGATGGGCTGAGGGTCATCGTGGTGGTCATGCGGGGGTGTTGGGCTCACCGTTCCGCTCCTCCGGCGGCCGATCTGGCGGGCCTGCTCAGCGGCTGGGGAGGGTGCCGGTCTTGAGGGCGGTGAGGAAGTCGGTGAAGGCGGTGGTGGTGAAGGCGAGGGCGGGGCCGTGGGGGTTCTTGGAGTCACGGACGGGGGCGAGGTCGGGCAATCCGGATGCGACCTCGATGCAGTCGCCGCCGTCGCTGCTGTAGCTGCTCTTGCGCCAGGAGAGGTTGGTCGGGACAACGGTGGTCATGGAGACACTCCTGTGGTTGAGAGGGTGCCGGTCTTGAGCGCGGTGAGGAAGTCGGTGAAGGCGGTGGTGGTGAAGGCGAGGGCGGGGCCGTGGGGGTTCTTGGAGTCACGGACGGGGGCGAGGTCGGGCAATCCGGATGCGACCTCGATGCAGTCGCCGCCGCCGCTGCTGTAGCTGCTCTTGCGCCAGGTGGCGTTCGTCATGACAACGGTGGTCATGGAGGTAATCCTCCCGCACGGTGCGGATCATTTCCAGGGAGTCGGCCTGTGCGAGGGCTTCGACCTGGAGCCGGTCGTAGTCCCTGCGCCAGGCGGTGACCTTCTCCGGATCGCGCTCCAGAGAGCCGCGTTGGGGTGTTTCCGTGTATCCGATCCGTCGGTGGCCGGGCAGGTTGAGGAGCCTGATCGACCTGCTGAACGGCATCCGGGTCGCGCGTGCGAAGGGTGCCACCTGTAGGACGATGTTCGGCTTCTGGGCCAGGCGCAGAAGATGGGTCAACTGCGCTGCCATGACCTGCGGCTCGGCTACGACTCGACGCAGGCAGCTCTCGTCCAGTACGGCAAAGAGGTGGAGGGCCGGGTCGCGCTGGAGGACCTGCTGGCGCGCCATCCGGAAGGCGATGCGCTCCTCTGCCTGCGCCGGGGTGGTGTTGCCGTAGTCGATCGAGGTGCGCACGAGAGCCCTGGCGTAGGCCTCGGTCTGCAGGATGCCGGGGACGAGGGTCACTTCGAAGAGGCGCATCTCGACGGCCTTGGCTTCGAGTTTGGCGAACTCCGGGAACCCGTCGGTCAACGAATCCCGGCTCAGGTGCCACCACATGAGTTCCAGGGTGCCGCCGGTCTCCAGCACCTGGTCCGCGCGGACGGCGAAATGGCGGGGCGGGTTGCGCTCGGCGCGCTCCACGTAGGAGATCAGGGTGTCGCTGTAGTTCATCAGCTTGCCCAGCTCGCCCTGGGTCAGGTTCTTCGCTCGGCGCGACCTGCGCAGTTGGGTGCCGAAGGCGGCGAGCGGGGAGGCAGTGGGGTCGAGATCCTTTTGGTTCAAGGCAGTTCCCTCGGAAGGCGCATGCTCACGGGAGGCACTCGCACCGTAACTGTGCGCGGTCGCCGGGGGCAATGATCTTACGGGTGGAGAAATATGACGGATGATCAGATCAACTGACCGATCCACAGCGCCCGCTCCGACGTGCGGCGCCCCCGCCTTCGATACCCTGCGGCCCCGTCCGCCGCCACCGTCGGACGGGTTGACGATCACCGTCCCCGGAGGACATCGATGGGTTACCTGCTGCTGTTCGTCGAGCCGCGCGGTCTGCGCGCCTCGCGCACCCCCGCCGAGAGTCGGGCGGCCAATGACGGCATGCGCGACTTCGCCGAGGGCCTGGTGGCGCGCGGGATCCTGGTGACGGCGCAGATGCTCAGCTCCGACAGCAGGGCGACGCGCGTGCAGGTGCGTGACGGGGAGGTGGTGCACGCCGCAGGCCCGTTCCCCGACTCGCAGCAGGAGATGATCGGCGCCCTCATGCACATCGACGTCGCCACGGAGAGCGAGGCGCTCGCCATCGCCGAGCAGTGCCCCGCCGCGCGGTGGGCGACCGTGGAGGTCCGCCCGATCGGTGCACTGGACTCCTGAGCCGATCCAAGTCGCGCGTGGAAACGGGCATGAAGTCGGCCCCGAGATGGTTGTAGCCTTAAAACAGTTGCAGGAGCACAACCACCTGAGGTGACCCATGCCCGAGCTCAGCCCACGCCGGCGGATGCTGGTGCTCGCGATCTGTTGCATGAGCCTGTTCATCGTCGGGCTCGACAACACGATCGTGAACGTCGCTCTGCCCTCGATCCAGCGTGACCTGCACGCCTCCGTCTCCGGTCTGCAGTGGACCATCGACGCCTACACGCTGGTGCTGGCCAGCCTGCTCATGCTCTCCGGCTCCACCGGCGACCGGATCGGCCGGCGGCGGACCTTTCGGGCCGGGCTGGTGCTCTTCACCCTCGGCTCCCTGCTCTGCAGCCTCGCACCGGGGCTGGGGTGGCTGATCGGCGCGCGGATGATCCAGGCGGTCGGCGGCTCGATGCTCAACCCGGTGGCGATGGGGATCATCACCAACACCTTCACCGAGCCGCGCGAGCGGGCCCGGGCGATCGGCGTGTGGGGCGCGACGGTGGGGGTGAGCATGGCGCTCGGGCCGGTGCTCGGCGGGCTGCTGACCGGCTCGTTCGGCTGGCCGGCGATCTTCTGGGTCAACATCCCGGTGGGCATCGCCGCGCTGGTGCTCGCCGGTCGCTTCGTCCCCGAGTCCCGGGCCCCGCACCCGCGCCGGGTCGACCCGGTCGGACAGGTGCTGGTCATCCTGCTGCTCGCCTCGCTCACCTACGGCATCATCGAGGCGCCCGGCGCCGGCTGGACCTCCCTCCAGACGCTGGCCTGCTTCGGCCTCGCGCTGGCCGCCCTGCTCGGTCTGCTGGGCTACGAGTCGCGGCGCGAGGAGCCGCTGATCGAGCTCGGCTTCTTCCGCAGCGTGCCGTTCTCCGGGGCGACCGTCATAGCGGTCTGCGGCTTCGCCTCGCTGGCCGGTTTCCTCTTCCTCAACACCCTCTACCTCCAGGACGTCCGGGACTTCAGCGCCCTGCGAGCGGGGCTCTACACCCTGCCGATGGCCGTCATGACGGTCCTCTTCGCGCCGATCTCGGGCCGGCTGGTCGGCAGCCGTGGTCCGCGGATACCGCTGCTGGTGGCCGGCGCGACGATGACGATCGGCGGGCTGCTGCTGACCGGCCTGAGCGCGGGCACGCCGACCTGGCAACTGCTGCTCGCCTACACGGTCTTCGGCCTGGGCTTCGGCATGCTGAACTCGCCGATCACCAACACCGCCGTCTCCGGGATGCCGCGCAGCCAGGCCGGGGTGGCCGCCGCCGTCGCCTCCACCAGCCGTCAGGTCGGACAGTCGCTGGGGGTCGCGGTCGTCGGCTCGGTGGTGACCTCCGCGGTGCACGGTTCGCTGCGGACCGGCTTCGTGGCGGCCAGCCACGCCGGTTGGTGGATCATCGCCTGCTGCGGGGGAGCGGTGTTCGTGCTGGGTATCCTCACCACGGGCCGATGGGCGGTAGGGACCGCGCAGCGCGCCGCAGCGAGCATGATCCCCGAACGGACCAGGACACCGATCACCACCCCATGAACGAGAACCCGCTGACCGAGCCAGTCGCCGAGTCAGTCGCCGAACCGGCCGCCGAGCCGGCCGCCCCGGACACCACCGAGGCGGCGGCCCGGGTCTGGGCCGTCATGCGCAACCTGGTGCTGGAGCACGGAGACCGCCGCAAGGAGGTCAGCGACGCCCTGGACATGAGCTTCTTCCGCGCCAAGGCCCTGCGCCGGCTGCGCGGCGGCCCGCTCACCATGCGCGAACTCGCCACCGGCCTGGTCTCGGACAAGGCCTACACCACGCTGATCGTCGACGACCTGGAGCGGCGCGAGCTGGTGGCGCGGACCGTCCACCCGGACGACCGCCGCTACAAGCTGGTCACCCTCACCCCGGCCGGCCTGCTGGCCGCGACCCGCGCCGAGCAGATCCTGGCCCGCCCGCCGGCCGCCATGCTGGACCTGGCGCCGGAGGAACTGGCCACCCTGGAGCGCCTGCTGACCGGCCTGCTGGAGAGCTGACCGGCGCTGCCGGTGCCGGTGCACCCGGGCTCGGCGGTCAGGACGGCTGGACCTGGTCGAAGAGGGCGAGGGCTTCGGCGGGGTCGGAACTCACGAGGCGTTCCAGGCCGGCCGTCGTGATCTTCGCCCACCTGCCGGCCCGGGCCCACATCCCCTCCTCGAAGGCGCGGACGGTCTCGTCCAGGTCCCCCTGGACGGTGGCGATGGACTCCGCGAGTTCGGCGCCCTCCAGCATCGCGAGGTTCGCGCCCGCCCCCAGCGGGGGCATCAGGTGGGCGGCGTCGCCCAGCAGGGTCACCCCGGGGACGTGGGTCCAGGTGTGCGCGACGGGCAGGACGTGCAGGGGGCGGTGGGCGAAGGCGGTGCCGCGGCGGAGCAGGTCCAGGACGGGGGAGGCCCAGCCGTCGAACAGGGTCAGCAGGCTCGATCGCACGGCGTCGGGGTCGGCCAGGTCCAGCCCCGCGTGCCAGTCCAGCGGGGCGCGGAACTGGGCGTAGACCTTGACGTGGCCGCCGCTGTTGCGTTGGGCGACGAGCTTGCGGTTCACGCCGTACACGGCCAGGGAGCCGTCGCCGACCAGCCGGGCGAGGTCGGGGTGGCGGGTGTCGACGTCGTCGAGGGAGGTCTCGACCGTGGTGATGCCGGTGTAGTGCGGCGTCACCGGGGAGAGGGCCGGGCGGGTCCGGGACCAGGCGCCGTCCGCGCCGACCACGAGGTCGAACGCCTCCTGCCGGCCGTCCTCGAAGTGGACGCGTGCGCCGTCCCGGGTCCCGGGCACCACCCGTGTCACGCCGCGGCCCCACTGGACGTCGAGGGGGCCGAGCAGCAGGTCACGGAGTTGCCCGCGGTCGATCTCGGGATTGGCCCGGTCGTCCGGACCCGGTCGCCAGTCGCGCAGGACGGTCCCGTCGACGTCCAGGATCCGCATGGCCTGCGCCTCGGGGCGGGAGAGCGCCTCGAACTCCGCCAGCAGCCCCGCCTTGTCCAGCGCGAGCTGCCCCATCCCCTCGTGCAGGTCCAGCATGCCGCCCGGGGGGCGGGCGTCGGGGCCGCGATCGCGTTCGAGGACGGTGACGGGGTGGCCGTGGCGGTGCAGGACACGGGCGAAGGTCAGGCCGCCGGGGCCGCCGCCGACCACGGCGATACGATGTCTCATGTCGATACACTGTATTTCCGCGGCGCGAGACACCGCAACAGACGCGACAGATCGGTGTGACCAATGACCGTGTGGGACCGGCCGGAGCCGCCGGCGCGCCCCGTGCCGCTCGACCGGGAGCGGATCGTCGCGGCCGCCGTCGCGCTGGCCGACGAGGGCGGGCTGGAGGCGGTGTCGCTGCGCAAGGTCGCCGCCCGGCTGGAGGCCGGCCCGATGCGGCTGTACGGCTACATCTCCACCAAGCAGGAGCTGTTCGACCTGATGGTGGACGAGGTGCACGCCGAGATCCTGCCCGAGGAGCAGCCCGCTGACTGGCGGGAGGCGCTGCGCGTCCTCGCCCACCGCACCCGGCGGACGACTCTGCGGCACGCCTGGCTGGCCGACCTGCTCGGCGGCCGACCGTCCCTGGGCCCCAACGGCCTCGCCGTGACCGAGGCCTGGCTGGCCGCCCTGAACGGCCTCGCGGACATCGACACCGTCCTGCGCGCGGTGGAGACGGTCGGCGCCTACTGCATCGGCGCACTCAGGCGCGAGATCGCCGACCTGCGGGCCGAGCGCGCCACCGGCCTGTCCGAGCGCGACTGGCAGCGCGCCTCGGGCCCGCACGTGACGAGCATGCTGGCCACGGGCCGCTTCCCGGCGCTGAGCCGGGCCGTGCACGACGGCACGGACGTGGACCCCGAGACGTCGTTCGCGACCGGCCTGGAGTGGGTCCTCGACGCGGTGGCCGCCAAGCTGACCCGGCCGCCGGCGTGATGCCCGGCTCCCGTGGTCGGTGCGGGCGGGCCACCGCCGGTTCCGCGCGCCACCGGTTCCGCGCTACCGGCGGCGGGCGATCGTGACGATCTCCCGGCTCGCCGCCGTGACCGGTCCGCGCCGCCAGTCGCCGTAGCGTGCCTCGATGGTGAAGCCCGCGTCGTGCAACAGCGCGTCCAGGGCGGCCTCCTCGAGGAAGCGCAGGCGGGCGCGGTCGACCCGCAGGACGGTGCCGTCCGGGGTGGCCGTCGTCCCGGTGAAGGTGACGACGCCGCCGGTGACGGACTCCACCTCGTGCCAGACCCGCAGTTCGCGCCCGCCCGGGCCGGTCAGGTCGGCGGCGTCGGCGGGGTTCCACTCCTCCCAGGCGCGTGCCTGCGGGTGCCGGGTCTCGAAGGCGAACCGGCCGCCGACGCGCAGGGCGGCTGCGACGGCCGCGAGCGAGGCACGCAACTCCTCGTCGCCGACCAGGAACTGGAAGGCGTGGCCGGTCATCACGGCGAGCTCGAAATCGGCCCGTGGCGGGCAGTCGGCGGCCGTGCCCTCGACCCACTCGATGCCGGCGTCGCCGACGCCGGCGCGATGGCGGGCCCGATCGAGGGCGGCGCGGTCCGGGTCGATGCCCATCAGCCGTCCGGTGTGGCCGCGTCGGCGTGCCAGGTGGAGCATCGCGCCGGTGCCGCAGCCGACGTCGAGCACCGAGTCGGCTTCCGTCAGCAGGTCCGCGTAGAAGGCGTCACCGGGGAACCGGGCGGGATCCCACGGGTTCAGCAGGTCGTAGAGCTCGGCCGCTTCGGCGTCGGAGAACATGGCGGAAGTCTCCCTGGGCGCAGCCCGCACGTCGCCCGAATTTCCCTCTCCCCGCAGCAGGTTGAGCAGCGCTCAGCCCGTCGCAGTCGCAGTGGCGGTCGCCGCCGACCAGTTGCTCAGGGTGAAGTGCAGGGCGGCCACGCCCTGTTCCCACGAGGTCTGCACCTCGCGCTGGTGCAGGAAGGCGCCGGCGGCCTGGAGGCTGACGTAGCCGTAGAGCGCGCTGCGCAACAGGCGGACGGCGTCGGTCTGTTCGGGCTCGGCCAGGCCGTAGGCGTGCATCACCGCGTAGATGGTGCGGACCACCTGGGTGTGGCCGGGTGAGGTCACCAGGACCTCTTCGGGCAGCGGGAGTTGGCTGGCGGCGTAGCGGCCGGGGTGACGGAGCGCGAAGTCCCGGAAGGCGTCGGCGAAGGCGACCAGCGCATCGTGCCCCGCGCGACCGGCGACGGCCGCCCGCAGCCGCTCGCCCAGTTCGCGGGCGGCCAGCAGGGCGACCCGGGTGCGCAGCTCCTGCGCGTTGCGGACGTGCGAGTAGAGGCTGGCGTCCTTGACGCCGAAGCCGCGGGCCAGCGCGGTGACGGTGACCTGCTCGAAGCCGATCCGGTCGGCGAGGTCGGCGGCGGCCTCGGTGAGGCGCTCAGGGGTCAGTCCCGCACGGGCCACGCGGTGCCTCCGGTCGGTCGGTCGAGGGTGGCTGCTGGACGAGTCGCCCCAGGGCAGCGCCTAAGGCCGATATTCATTTGCCTAGCCTACCTAGGAATGGTTGGCTCGTCACCATGAAGCCACTGAGTGAGCGGGACGTCCGCGCCTCCTTCGTCAACTGTTCCAAGGGGGAGGCCGGCCGCCTCGCCGTGCCGCGCGACCTCGCCGACCGGCCGTGGGAGGAGCTGGACTTCCTGGGCTGGCGCGACGCCGGTGCCCCCGATCGCGGCTACCTGGTCGCCGAACGAGGTGACCAGCTGGTCGGCGTCGCGCTGCGCACCTCCACCCAGCGCCACGGCCTGCTGCGCAGCAGCCTCTGCTCGCTCTGCCTGACCACCCACCAGGGCGGCGGCGTGGTGCTGATGGCGGCGCGCAAGGCCGGTGTGGCCGGGCGCGAGGGCAACTCGGTGGGCCTGTACGTCTGCGCCGACCTCGCCTGCTCGCTCTACGTGCGCGGGCGCAAGTCGTCGGCCACGGCGACGCGGATCCAGGAGTCGCTGACCCTGGAGGAACAGGTCGAGCGCACCACCGGCAAGCTGGCCGCCTTCCTGGACTCGCTCTTTGCCTGAGCGTCACCGGGTCGCCGCCAGCGGTCCGGTCGTCAAAGATCCGTATGTCCGACCAGAGTCCCGTCCCCCTGAGGAGCACACCGCCTTGACCGAGGCCACCGCGATCGAGATCCGCCCCGCCACCGTCGCCGACGCGGACGTCGTCGCCCGCATCCACGTGACCTCGCGGGTCGCGAGCATGCCCTTCCTGCCGCCGCCGAAGCGGACGCACGAGCAGGTGACCCGCTGGGTCGAGGAGGTGCTGCTGACCGAGTGCCGCACCTGGGTGGCGGTGCGCGGGGGCGAGGTGCTCGGCTACGCCGCCGTGGAGGGTTCCTGGCTGGAGCACCTCTACCTGCGGCCGGACGTGCGCCGCCAGGGCATCGGCACCTACCTGCTGAACGAGGCGAAGTGGCACAGCGCCGGGGCGCTGTCGCTGCACGTCTTCGAGCAGAACACCGACGCCCGCGCGTTCTACGAGCGGCACGGCTTCACCGTGCTGTCGGTCTCCGACGGCAGCGAGAACATGGAGAAGCTGCCCGACCTGACCATGGGGTGGACGCTGGAGGGCGTCGCGGAGTAGGCCGAGCGGGTGAGGGTAGTGCGGAGGGCGGCTGGAGGATCACCCAGCCGCCCTTCGTAATTCGGTCACCAGATGTTCAAGTTGACGCCGCCTCAGATGAGAGGGGATAGTGAAATATCACATTGCAAGGGCACTGGAACGTCCAGTGCCCAGACGCACTCTGGAGACATCTCTCATGAAGCGCACCCTCCTGCTGGCCGCCGGCGCGGCCGGCCTGGCCCTGACCGGCGCGGCCCCGGCGTTCGCCGCCACGGCGACCACCACCACCGAGACCTGCAGCTACTCGGGCCTGCAGTCCGGCCTGTCGACCAAGGTCTGTGCCGACGTCTCCTCCGACGGCTCCGTCCAGCTCTTCGGCCAGATCGCCCTCGCCGGCCCGCCGAGCCCGGGCGGCCCCGGCCCGCAGCCGCAGTACCTCAACGTCACGCTGAGCGGCAACGTGGTCGGCGGTGACTCGCTCGGCACGGTGCAGCAGAACGTGATCTTCCGCGCCACCACCACCAAGATCACCGGCGTGGGCGGCACTGTGGCGTGCGGCTCGACCGTGCACGCCTCCTTCTCGGTCTCCTCCTACCCGTGGTTCAACACCCCGGTGACGGTGGACGTCCCGGTCAACTGCTGACCTGACACCCCGCTTCCAGCGGCGGCGGCCCCCCCCCCCCCGGGCGGGGGGGGGGGGCCCCCGCCCGTCGTGGCGCCCGGGCCGGGCCGCGGGGCCGCCGACATGCGGGGTGGCGGCAGCGGTGACATGTTGGTCGCAGCCCACGTCGGACGAACCGCTTAGGAGGAGACATGGGCCTGATGGACAGGATCAAGGGCATGCTCGGCGACCACGGCGACAAGGCCACCGAGAAGGCCGGTGAGATGACGGACACCGCCCGTGAGCGCATGGCGGACACCGGTCACCAGGCGGCCGACAAGATGCCCGGCCCGGCCGGGGACGCGATGGGCAATCTCGCCGACAAGGCCCGTCCGGCCCCTGAGTCGCCGCTGGAGCAGGCCGAGTCGGACATGGAGAGTGAGGGCGGGCACGAATGGGAGAAGTGATCCGCTGACCCCGATCGGGCGGGGCGCGCCCACGCCGGGCGCGCCCCGCCCGCTTGCCAGCGGTCCGCTCGCCCGCCGTGGGCTTACCGCGCGGCGCGTTCAGTGGCCGCCGCGTGGCGGCAGCGGGGGGCGGCGCAGGTCGGGGCGCGGGGTGTCGGCCGGCGGCGGGGCGGCGGCCGGCTGCTCGCGCAGCAGCTCCAGCGCCACCCGGACCGCCTCGGCCAGCTCGGTGTTGCGCCCGGCCGCCCAGTCGGCGGGGCTGCGCAGCACCGGGATGTCGGGCGCCACCCCGTGGTTCTCCACCCCGAAGCCGTAGCCGCCGACGAACCAGGAGGCGGTGGTGGGCACCGAGATCTGGGTGCCGTCGCCCAGGGCGTGGCGGCCGGTGGTGCCGACCACGCCGCCCCAGGTGCGCCGGCCCACCACCGGGCCCAGGCCCAGCAGCCGCACGGCGGTGATGATCACGTCGCCGTCCGAGCTGGTCGCCTCGTCGGCCAGCGCCACCACCGGGCCGCGCGGCGCGTCGCGGGGGTAGCGCACCGGGCGCCGGCCGCGGCCGTGGTCCCAGCCCAGCACCCGGCGGCTGAGCTTCTCCAGGACCAGCTCCGAGACGTTGCCGCCGGCGTTGCCCCGCACGTCCAGCACCACGGCCGGGCGGTCGAGCTCGCGCCGCAGGTCGCGGTTGAACTGCGCCCAGCCGGAGCCGCCCAGGTCGGGGATGTGCAGGTAGCCGCAGAGCCCGTCGCTGAACTCGCGCACCAGCGTGCGGCGCCGGGCCACCCACTCCTGGTAGCGGATCGGGCGCTCGTCGGTCAGCGGGGTGACCGCGACCCGGCGCGCGGGGCCGTCCTCGCCGCGCCGCAGGGTGAGTTCGAGGGTGCTGCCGCCGGCTCCGGCCAGCAGCGGGCCCGGGCCGCGCACCGGGTCCGGCGCCCGCCCGGCGACGGCCACCAGCTCGTCGCCGTCGTGCACCTGGTGGGCGGCCAGCGGGGCGCGGGCGCGCGGGTCGGAGGACTCGCCGAGCAGCACCCGGTGCAGCAGCCAGCGGCCGTCCGCGGTGGGCCGCGGGGTGGCGCCGAGCAGGCCGAGCGGCTGCTGGACGGGCTGCGGACCCTCGCCGCGCCGGGCGGGGGTGACGTAGGCGTGCGAGGTGCCCAGCTCGCCGAAGAGCTCGCGCAGCAGGTCGGCGAAGTCGTCCGGGGAGGCGATCCGCTCCAGCAGCGGCTCGTACTGCTCGATCAGCGCGGGCCAGTCCAGGCCGCTCATGCCCGGGTCCCAGAACTGGTCGCGGACCACCCGGGCCGCCTCGTGGTACGCCTGGCGCCACTCGGGGCCCGGCCGCACGGTGTGGGTGATCCGGCGCAGGTCCACGGTGAGCGGGGCGCCGGGGGCGGCGAGCCGGATCAGCCGCAGGGAGCCGGCGCTGAACGTGGTCAGCGCGCTGCCGTCGCCGGCCACCGAGTAGCCGTCCACCTGCTCCTGGAGGGTCGAGCGGGTCGCGGTGGTCAGGTCGAAGTGCTCCAGGACCGGGCGGCCGGAGGTCTCGCTGGGGCCGGCGAAGGTCTGGCCCAGGGTGCCGGAGATCGGCCAGCGCAGCCAGAGCAGGCCGCCGCGCACCGGGGCCGGGGTGGAGTACTTGGAGGCGACCACCGGGAACGGCAGCAGCCGGTCGCCGATGCCCTCGGGGTCCACCACCACGGTGCCGTCGCCCGGCGCCCGGTCCGTCTCGCCGCCCACCTCGGCGGCGAACGGGGAGGGGGTGTCGGCGGCCAGCGGTATCAGGTAGGGCAGGCAGCCGAGCGGGAAGGAGAGGTCGCCGGTGTGCACGTCGTGCACCGGGTCGAAGCCGCGCCAGGAGAGGAAGACCAGGTAGCGGCCGTCGCGGGTGAAGACCGGCTGCTCGTCCTCGAAGCGGCCGTCGGTGACGTCCAGTGGCAGCGCCTCGAAGGGCTCGGCGGACCGCTCGGCCCCTTCGGCTCCCCCGGTGGCGGTGGTCGACTCGGTGGAGGTGGTCGACTCGACGGCGGTGGCGGACTCGACGGCCTCCTCGGTGGGGGCGGGCCCGGCGAACGCGCCCTCGATCCGCAGCAGCCGGATCCGGCGCAGCGAGCGGCCGGCCACCGGCTGCGACCAGGCCAGCCAGCGCGAGTCCGGGGAGAAGGCCGGCCCGCGCACCGGTCCGTGCTCGGAGCGGGCCAGCTCGCGCACCGCGCCGTCCGCGGCGTGCACCAGCAGCAGCCGGCCGTCCGCGGCGGCCACCGCCAGGACGCGGCCGTCGGGGGCGGCGGAGAGCTCCAGGACCCGGCCCCGCCGGGCCGCCCGCACGGTGCGCGGCGGCTCGGCGCTGCCGGGCGCGGTCGTGGCGCCGGGCAGCGGGGCGTGCTCCAGGGCGTCCTCGCCGGCCGCGTCGGTGATCCAGGCGATCCGCCCGGTGTGGCCGAGCATCACCGGCAGCCGGGCCCGCACGCCGGGCGTGTCGGCCAGTGCGCGGGCCGGGCCGTCCCGGTGGGTCAGCCAGTACAGGCTGCCGCGCAGCGCGGCCACCCCGGAGCGGCCGGTGGCGTCGCAGACCAGGTCGTTGACGTGCCGCGAGGCGGTCACCTGGTACGGGCGCCGGCCGGCCCGGGAGCCGCCGAGCGGCACCTCCAGGCGGCGTGGCGCGGGCGCGTCCAGGCTCTCCAGCAGCCAGAGGTCGCCGGCGTGCTGGTAGACCACCCGCCGGCCGTCGGTGGCGGCCTCCCGGGCGTAGTAGGAGGCGTGGTCGGTGTGCCGGCGCAGGTCCCAGCCGTCGGGGCGGCAGGAGTAGAGGTTGCCGACGCCCTCGTGGTCGCTGAGGAAGGCCACCCGGCCGCCGACCAGCAGCGGCGAGGAGAGCTGGCCGGCCAGCTCCGGCAGCAGCGGCTCGCCGTCCAGCCACAGCCGGCCGGTGGCGCCGCCGCGGTAGCGCTTCCAGGCGGCCGGCTCGTGCGGGGCGCAGCCGGTCAGCAGCAGCGTGTGCTCGCCCGCCACCTGGGCGTCGCGGACCGGCCCCCAGGGCTGGCGGCGGCCCGGCGAGCCGTCCGGCGGCAGCGCGTGCGCCCAGGTGTAGTGCGCGAACGGCTCGTGGTACGAGGTCACCGCGAGCACCTCGCCGCCCGGCAGCCAGCCGCGCACCCGGGTGTCCTGGCTCCCCCAGTAGGTCAGCCGGACCGCCTCGCCGCCGGCGGCCGGCGCGGTCCAGACCTCGGGGGTGAGCCCGGCCCAGCTGGTCCAGGCGACGGTGGCGCCGTCGGGGGAGAGCCGCGGGTGGCTGACCCGGGTCCGGTCGCAGCTGACCCGCCAGGCGCGGCCTGACGCCCCGTCGGGGCCCAGGGGGGCCACCCAGACGTCGTCCTCGGCGGTCAGGGTCAGCAGGCCGCCGCTGAGGTGCGGATGACGTAGGTAGCCGCGCTGCTCGCTCACCCCTCCCATGCTTCGGGGGGCGCCGGGGCCCGGCAACCGGAGGGAGCGGCGGCCGGGGGCCGGCGCGGCGGTTCGCGGTGCAGGGCGGCCGGGAGCTCGGCGCGGGCGGCCCGCACCGCGCCGGCGGACTCCTCGCCGGCCAGCCGCTCGCGGGCGAAGAGCCGGATCAGGTCGTGGAAGCGGTAGCGGAAGGCGGTCGGGGCGGGCTGCAGCAGGCCGACGTCGACCAGGGTCTCCAGCGCCTCCTCGGCGGCCGGCACCGACGCCCCGCAGAGCGCGGCCGCCGCCGCCGGGCCGAGGTCGGGGCCCGGCACCAGCGCGAGCCGGCGGAAGAGCCGGCGGGTGTCGGGCGGCAGCAGCCCGTAGGAGTGCCGCAGCGCCGCCCGGACCTCCAGGTCGCCGGCGACCAGGCCGTCCAGCCGGCGCCCCTCGTCGCGCAGCTGCTCCGCGAGCCGGCCGGCCGCGCCCGGCCCGCGGCCGGCCAGCCGCTCGCCCACGATCCGCAGGGCCAGCGGCAGCCGGCCGCAGAGCTCGGCCAGCTCGGCCAGCTGGGCCCACTCGGTCGGCTGGGTCGGCTGGGCCCACGCGGCGGGCTCGGGGGTTCGGGCCGGCTCGGCGGGGGGGGGGGGGGGGGGGGCGCCGGTGATCCGGGCCAGCAGCGCGGCCGCCTCGGCGGGCGGCAGGACGTCCAGCGGCAGACGGTCCACGCCCTCCAGCCCGGCCAGCGAGCGGCGGCTGGTCACCAGGGTCAGGCTGCCGCCGCTGCCCGGCAGCAGCGGGCGGACCTGGGCCTCGTCGGCGGCGTTGTCCAGCAGGAGCAGCACGTGGCGGTCGTGCAGCAGCGAGCGGTAGAGCGCGACCCGTTCGGGGTGCGAGGGCGGCAGCCGGTCGAGCGGCACGCCCAGCGTGCCCAGCAGGCGGGCGAGCGCGTCGTCGGCGCTCAGCGCGCCGGTGCCGGCGCCGCGCAGGTCCAGGTGGCGCACGCCGTCCGCGAAGGCGCCGGCCGACTCCTCGGCCAGCCGCAGCGCCACCGCGGACTTGCCCAGGCCCGCTTGGCCGCAGACGACGACCACCCGCGCGGCGCCGGCCGCGGCGGGGTCCGGCGGGTGGGCCGTGGCGGCCGCCACCAGTGCGTGCAGGCGGTCGAGCTGGGCCCGGCGGCCGACGAAGTCGGCGGGCGCGGCGGGTATCGGGGCGGGCGCCGGGGCCGGGTCCGGGGTCGGCCCGGACGGCGGGTGGCGGGGGGTCGGTCCCTCGGGAGAGCCGGCCGGGCCGGTCGG
>NZ_BAAALF010000066.1:0-995 GCF_039528135.1 Kitasatospora nipponensis
CGCGCCCAACGCCTCGGCCTCCTCGGCCGAGAACGCGGTCGCCAAGGCCCAGCAGGACGCCGCCGACGCGCTCGCCGCGGCGAACCGGACGGGCTACAAGGCGTCCGCGGACAAGGGCTGGTGCGACACCGGCACCGGCACCGTCTGCGCCGCGTCCACCAACGTCGCGGCGACGTCGCCCGCGCCCGGTTCCCCCGGGACGCGGAACTGCTCCGACAACTCGTGGGGCCAGTACGCCTGCACCATGACGGCCTCGCTGAACCCCGACTGGAACAGCGCCCTGCTGCGGACGTTCGGGGCGGCGTGCATGAACGCCGACTTCGCGAACACGGACTGCCAGCCGTCGATGTTCATGCAGGCCGCGGTGATCGCCGGCGCGAACGCCAAGGTCGACCCCCGCCTGGTGCTCTCCATCGCCCTGATGGAGACCAGCGGCAAGGAGGTGCCGTACGTCAAGAAGTACGGGCTGGACGGCTACCTGGTGTACGAGAAGGCCGCGGTCGAGGCCTCCGAGCTGGGACTCTGGCCGGGCCACGGCGGCGACGGGACCGCGTCGATCGGCATCACCAACATCAAGCCGGTGACCTGGACCTACCTGACCAAGGCCTACCCGCAGGTGTTCGCCGGCCACCAGTGGAGCGACCTCGCCGGCAACACGGACCTCGACCTCCAGGCGACCGCCTACTACGTCAAGTACCTGGAGGACAACGAGGTCGTCAACGCCACCGGCTCCGCCCAGCGCAACCTCAAGCCGCAGGAGATCATCTACGGCCTGTACAACGGTGGCATCGATCCCAGCAGCAAGTCGTACCCGGTCTACAAGATCGCGGACCGCTTCGGGCCCGGCGTCAGCGGCAACATCAACGCCTGGCAGCAGTACTGGACCCAGGCGAACACGCTGATCTGCGGCAGTGGGATCCTGACCTGCAGCTTCCAGTGATCGCGACCCCCGGGTCGTAGGGACCGGGCCGGTGGGCCGTCAGCGCGCTGACGGC
>NZ_BAAALF010000066.1:1005-39114 GCF_039528135.1 Kitasatospora nipponensis
CAACCAGTTCCTGATCGCCGGCGGCGGCACCGGTCCCAACCCGACCCCGACCCCCACGCCGACCCCCACCCCCGCCCGGCCGCCCGGGCCCGCCCCCCCCCCCCCCCCCCCTCCCGTCCCCACCCCCCATGCCCTCCCACACCGACCCCCTGGTGGCCAACCGATGATCTGGACGATTCTGGGCGCGCTGTTCGTCGCCACCCCGCTGCCCTGCTGGGCCCTGCTGCGGCGCACCCGGGCCGTGGGCGCCGCGGTGGGCGGCGCCCTGCTGCTCTGGGCGGGGGTGGTCCTCGCCCTGCACCTGGAGTGGATACCCGACCGCGCGCAGAGCGAGGTCTACCTGGCCTACGCGCCGCTGGCCGCCGCGCTGATCGGCGCCGGCACCCTACTGGAGCGCCGGCTCGCCGGTCCCCGGCCGGCCGGGCCCGGTGCCGCCCGGGTCACCGCGGGCGTCGTCTCGCTCTGCGGGTACCTGTGCGTGGTGATGCTGGCGGCCGTGGCCTACCTGGCGATCTTCCTGCACGAGCCGTTCGTGCCCTCCAGCACCGAGGTGCTGCCGCTGCCCGACGGCCTGACCGTGCTCTCCGACAGCGGGGACGCCGGTTCCTGCGAGGCCGACTTCTGCACCCGGGTCATCACGGTCGGGGCCGCCGGCCACCTGCCGCCCGACGAGGTGTTCCGCCGTCTGAAGGCGGCGCTGATCACCGACCACGGCTGGGCACTGGGGACGACCGGGACCAGCGCGCGTCCGGCGGGCTGGCTGCTCGACCACCGCAGGGTGACGATCACGGTCACCGCCACCGACCAGGGCGCCCGGGTCGAGCTGGACGGCGCCCAGTCCGCGCCCTGACCCGCCCGGTGGGCGCGGGCGGGAACGACGACGTCCGGGGCGGCCACGGTGGGCCGCCCCGGACGTCGTACCGGTCGTCCTCACGGAGACCGTTGCCGATCAGGCCGATCAGGCCAGGTCGAACCGGTCGAGCTCCATCACCTTGGTCCACGCGGCGACGAAGTCGGTCACGAACTTCTGCTTCGCGTCGTCGCTCGCGTAGACCTCCGCGAGCGCGCGCAGCTCGGAGTTGGAGCCGAAGACCAGGTCGGCCCGGCTGCCGGTCCACTTGACCTCGCCGGTCGCCGCGTCGCGACCCTCGAAGGTGCCGGCGTCCGCCGACGTCGCCTGCCAACTGGTGCCCAGGTCGAGCAGGTTGACGAAGAAGTCGTTGGTCAGCGAGCCCGGGGTGCTGGTGAGGACACCGAGCGAGGACTGCTGGTGGTTGGCACCCAGCACGCGCAGGCCACCCACCAGGACGGTCAGCTCGGGGGCGCTCAGGTTCAGCAGGTTCGCGCGGTCGACCAGCAGGAACTCGGCCGGCAGCCGGTTGCCCTTGCCGAGGTAGTTGCGGAACCCGTCGGCGGTCGGCTCCAGCGCGGCGAACGACTCGACGTCCGTCTGCTCCTGCGAGGCGTCCACGCGGCCCGGCCGGAAGGGGACCTCGACGTCGAAGCCCGCGCTCTTGGCGGCCTGCTCGACGGCCACGCCGCCGGCGAGCACGATCAGGTCGGCCAGCGAGATCCGCTTGCCACCGCTCTGGGCGGCGTTGAACGCCTCCTGGACGCCCTCCAGGGCGCGCAGCGAGGTCGCCAGCTGGTCCGGGTCGTTGACCTCCCAGCCGGCCTGCGGCTGCAGGCGCACGCGCGCACCGTTGGCGCCGCCGCGCTTGTCGCTGCCGCGGAAGGAGGCGGCCGAGGCCCAGGCGGTGGAGACCAGCTGGGAGACCGGCAGGCCGGCGGCGAGGATCCGCGCCTTGAGGTCGGCGACGTCCGCGGCGTCGACGAGCTCGTGCGTCACGGCCGGCAGCGGGTCCTGCCACAGCAGGGTCTCGGAGGGGACCTCCGGGCCGAGGTAGCGCACGACCGGGCCCATGTCACGGTGGGTCAGCTTGTACCAGGCCCGCGCGAAGGCGTCGGCGAACTGGTCGGGGTTCTCCAGGAAGCGCCGCGAGATCTGCTCGTAGGCCGGGTCGACGCGCAGCGACAGGTCGGTGGTCAGCATCGTCGGCGCGTGCGTCTTCGCCGGGTCGTGGGCGTCGGGCACGGTGCCCGCGCCGCCGCCGTTCTTCGGCTTCCACTGGTGCGCTCCGGCGGGGCTCTTGGTGAGCTCCCACTCGAAGCCGAAGAGGATCTCGAAGAAGGTGTTGTCCCAGGTCACCGGGGTGGTGGTCCAGGCGCCCTCGAGGCCGCTGGTGATGGTGTCGGCGCCCTTGCCGGTGCCGAACGAGCTGCTCCAGCCCAGGCCCTGCTGCTCCAGCGGGGCCGCCTCGGGGTCGTCGCCGACGTTGTCCGCCGGGCCCGCGCCGTGGGTCTTGCCGAAGGTGTGGCCGCCGGCGATCAGGGCGACCGTCTCCTCGTCGTTCATCGCCATCCGGCGGAACGTCTCGCGGATGTCGCGGGCCGCGGCGAGCGGGTCCGGGTTGCCGTTGGGGCCCTCGGGGTTGACGTAGATCAGGCCCATCTGGACCGCGCCCAGCGGGTTCTCCAGCTCCCGGTCACCGGTGTAGCGCTCGTCGGCGAGCCAGGTGGTCTCGGGGCCCCAGTAGACGTCCTCGTCGGCCTCCCAGACGTCGGGGCGGCCCCCGCCGAAGCCGAAGGTGTCGAAGCCCATCGACTCCAGGGCGACGTTGCCGGCCAGGATCAGCAGGTCGGCCCAGGAGAGGTTCTGGCCGTACTTCTTCTTCACCGGCCACAGCAGGCGCCGGGCCTTGTCGAGGTTGGCGTTGTCCGGCCAGCTGTTGAGCGGGGCGAAGCGCTGCTGGCCGGCGCCGGCGCCGCCGCGGCCGTCACTGATCCGGTAGGTGCCGGCGCTGTGCCAGGCCATCCGGATCATGAACGGGCCGTAGTTGCCGTAGTCGGCGGGCCACCAGTCCTGCGAGGTGGTCAGCACCTCGGCGATGTCCCGCTTCACGGCGGCCAGGTCGAGGGCGTTGAACGCCTCGGCGTAGTCGAACTCCGCGCCGAGCGGGTTGGCGACGGCGGGGTTCTTGGCAAGGATCTTCAGGTTGAGGCGTTCGGGCCACCACTGGCGGTTCCCACCGCCCTGCGTGGGGTGCGCGGCGCGCCCGTGCGCCACCGGGCAGCCACCGGCGCCCTCCGACTTCGCGTCGACAACGAGTGCGTCATGGTTCTCAGACATGGGAATCCTTCCCTAACAGGCGGACTTCGGTGCTCAAGCACTGCGGGGCGGTGACGGCCGTCACCCGACGGCCGGCGCCGCGTGGCGTCTGTGCGGCGGTCTCGTCACGTCGCTCTCCTGCCCGTACCGGAGTCTTCCCGACCCTTGGCTATTACCGGAACCGATCCTACAATGGACAGAGTCCAAGTCAAGAACCATGCCAGACCCATATCCGATCAGAGCTTGGATGTGCACTGATAAACTCCGGGCTCGCACCGCGGCTGAAAGAGGTGAACGGATATGAGTGACCTGTTGGAACGACTGCGAGGGCGTGGCTGGCGGATGACCTCGCAGCGACGTGTCGTGGCGGAGGTCCTGGACGGCGACCACGTGCATCTCACCGCCGACGAGGTGCACGCCCGCGCCGCGCAGCGGCTGCCGGAGATCTCCCGCGCGACCGTCTACAACACGCTGGGCGAGCTGGTCTCGCTCGGCGAGGTCACCGAGGTCGCCACCGACGGCCGGGCCAAGCGCTACGACCCCAACGCCCACACGCCGCACCAGCACCTGGTCTGCTCGCGGTGCGGCACCATCCGCGACGTCCACCCCACCGGCGACCCGCTGGCCGACCTGCCGGCCCATCAGCGGTTCGGTTTCACGGTCCGTGAAGTCGAGGTCACCTACCGCGGGTTGTGCCCGGCCTGCGGGTAGCGTTCCCGCGGTGGTGGCGGGACCGCCCCGGCGCGAGCGCCGGGCCGTACCGCGGTCGTGAGTTGCGAGTTGCGAGTTGATGCCCCACCACGCTCCCCGAGGAGTCGCCGCCACGCTGCGGCACGCACTGCCTGCACCCTAGCGGCTGGTGCGGCCCCTGGGGCGGGAAGCGCGAGGACCCGCCGGACGGCATGTCGAGGGCCGCCCGGCGGGCAAGTGACGCGTCCGCAGTCAGTGTTCGGTGCCGTCGTAGACGCGCAGCAGCACGTCCTGGACCGCCTCGGGGGTGGCCGGCCCGGTGACCAGGACGAAGAGGTTCTCGTCGTACCAGGTGCACATGCTCCGGCCGTCGCGCCGGTCGTGCGAGCAACTGGCCGTACCGGCGATCCGCAGCCGCGGAGCGGTGGTGGTCACGTCGTCCCCCGAGGGGGCGTTGGCGGCCAGCCACGGGCCCACCTTGCCGTCGTCGTTGTCGGCGACCTCCACCACCCAGATCGTGGGGCTGCCCGGGGCGTCGCCGTAGACGCCCTCCCGGATGTCGTGCAGTCCCGAGCCGGCGATGTTGGCGAAGGTGCTGACGGGTTCGTCGTCGAAGCCCTCGGACCGGTGCAACGCACGCTTCTGCTCGACCGTCCTCGGCAGGTCGATGCTCATCGGGTCGTGCCCGGTGCCCCGGCCGCCCGAGCCGCCCGGGCCGCCGTGCTCGAGGAGCAGCAGGCCGATCAGCGCCCCGAGCGCGATCATGATCACCAGGCCGGCCAGGCAGCCGCCGCCCCCCGGCCCGGTGGGCCGGGTGTGCTGTGTCGTCATCGCGAGCCCCCGCTTCTGTGACGTGACAGCTCGTCAGACGAACGGGCGGCCGGGCGCGGTTGCAGGGGGAGCGGACGGGGTGCTCGCGGCTCAGCCGGTCAGCGGGTCAGCCGGCGGACCCGGCCGCCTCCCCGGCGCCCTGCGCGTCCTGCGCGTCCCGTTCGTCCTGCTCGCGCAGGAGTTCGGCGATGATCTCGATGCCGAGCGCGTAGGCCGGGACGCCCGTGGTGATGAGCGCGGTCTCGGCGACCCCGACGAGGTCGGCGAGGCTCGCGCCGACGTGCAGCGCGCCACGGGCGTGCAGCCGGGCCGGCTCCGCGCGGCCCAGGCTCAGCAACTGGCCGACGTGGACGAGCTGTTGCACCCGTGCGCCGAGCGGGCTGTCGGCCAGTACGAGCTGGCGCAGCGCCGCGAGCGCCTCCTCGGTGCGCAGCCGGTCGAAGGTCCCGGCTATCCGCAGCCGGTCCTCCACGCCGCTCGGGACGGATCCGAGTGTCGCGCGGTAGCGGTCCCGGACCGCCTCGGTGCGGTCGCCCACCGCGTCGGCCGTCATGCCGAGACCCGCGCGATCGACGCGCGGACGGCGGCCAGCGCACCCTCGGGGAAGTCCACGGCGCCGCCGATCGCCGCGGCGGCGATCTCCGCCTCGGCGCTCTCCTCGATCGCCACCACGAGGTGGGCGGTGGCCGCCGAGTCGGGCCCGAAGACCAGCAGCCCGTGGTTGGCCAGCAGCACGGCGGACGTGGTCGCCCGCTCCTCCAGCACCTTGGCGATGCCCCGCACGGAGACGTCGGAGCCGCGCGGGCCCCAGGGCACCACCGGGACCTCCTCGGGCTGCCCGAAGCGCAGCATCGGCTCGGTGCGGCACGGCAGCGGCCGGTGGGCCACCGCGAAGGCCGTCGCGGAGGGCGAGTGGGTGTGGATGATCGCGCCCACCTCGGGGCGTGCCCGGTAGACGAGGCTGTGCATGGTGATGATCTCGGCGCTCACCGAGCGCAGCTCGCCGGCCAGCAGCTGCCCGTCGAGCCCGACGGTGGCCAACTGCTCCGGCCGCAGCCCGCGCACGAAGCCCGGGGTCAGCAGGAAGCGGTCGGCGTCCAGCCGCGCGCTGAGGTTGGCGTGCCCCGAGTGCGACATCACGCCCGCCTCGAAGAGCTGCGCGGCGGCCTCGACGAGCTGCCGGGCCCGGTCGTTCACATCGTGTCCCTCGGTCATCTCAAGAGCTCCTGATTCCGTTGCCGTCGGCCGCTCGTCGGCCGCCGTCCCGTTCAGGAGTCAGCCTCCAACTTGAACTATGGTTTAAGTCAAGCGCCGGTTCGGAGTACGCGGCGCGCGCAGGACCCAGAGTGAGGAGCGGGACGTGGGCATGACGATCGGCCGGCTGGCCGAGGCCACCGGAGTACCCGCCTCGGCCATCCGGTACTGGGAGCGTCACGGCCTGCTGCCCGCGCCCGAGCGCCAGGGCGGGCAGCGGCGCTACCCGGCGGACGCCGCCGGGCGGATCATGCTGCTGCGCAAGTACCAGCAGGCCGGCCTGACGCTGGCCGAGATCGCCGAGTTCCAGCAGGACCAGCCGCGCCGGGAGGCGATGATCCGCAGCAAGGTCGCCGAGATCGAGCAGCGCATGGTCGACCTGGAACACGCCCACCAGCTGCTCACCCACGCGCTGCAGTGCAGCCGGACGGACATCGTCAGCTGCCCGACCTTCCAGCGGCAGATGGCGACCTGGCGCCCGGAGTCGGCCCACTGACACGGCCTCACCGCCGACCCGGCCGGGGCCCCCCCCCCGCCCGCCCCCCCCCCCCCGCCCCCCCCCCCCCCCCCCCCCCCCCCCCCCCCCCCCCCCCGGGGGGGGTCGGCCGCCGGTGCGTTTGCGGCCCGTAGTGGTCCAGACCCTTGACGCGGCCATGCGGCACCAGTTCAATCAAGTCTTGAACTAAGCCGTGAAGGAACGCCCGATCCTGTTCAAGCCATGAACGCACGGGTGGCTCCCGCCTGCTGCCCTGCCCCCAGCCTGCTGCCCTTCCCGCGCCTCCTGTCCTCCCCACGGGATCCGAAAGCGGTACCCCCATGCCTGTTTCTCGCGCTCGCGCACTCCCACTCCGCCGGCTGGCCGCCGGTGCCGCCGCCGCGCTGCTCGCCGGCGCCGGCCTGATCGCCACCACGCCCGCCCCCGCGCGGGCCGCCGGCGAGTCGGTCTCCATCTGGCTCACCACCACCGGCGACGCCGGCGGCCGCAGCGTCACGCGGGGCCTGCAGCAGCAGACCCCGATCGTGTTCGCCGCCGGCAGCGGCAGTGCCGGACAGGTCGTCACCGTCGACGACGGGACCCGCTACCAGCAGTTCACCGGTGCCGGTGCCTCCTTCACCGACACCGCCGCCTGGCTGATGAACAGCAGTGGCGCGCTGACCGCCGCCGCGCGGACCACCCTGATGAACAACCTGTTCAACCCCACCACCGGGATCGGCCTGGACTTCCTGCGCAACCCGATGGGCGCCTCCGACCTGGCCCGGTACAGCTACACCTTCGACGACCTGCCGGCCGGTCAGAGCGACCCCGCGCTGGCCGACTTCTCCATCGGCCACGACCTCGCGGACGTGCTGCCGCTGACCCGGCAGGCCCAGCAGCTCAACCCCGGCCTCAAGGTGATGGCCACCCCGTGGACCGCTCCGTCGTGGATGAAGGACAGCGGCGCGGCCAGCCAGGGCTGGCTCCAGTCGCAGTACTACGGCGCCTACGCGCAGTACTTCGTCAAGTACCTGCAGGCCTACCGGGCGCAGGGCGTACCGATCGACTACGTCTCGGTGCAGAACGAGCCCACCTGCTGCGCCGGCTACCCGTCCATGCAGTGGAACGGCGCCGGCCTCGACTACTTCACCGGCACCGACCTGCTGCCGGCCCTGCACGCCGCCGGCCTGAGCACCAAGGTCCTCGCCCTGGACTGGAACCCGGACACCTACGCCTCCTACGGCGCGCCGAGCGTGGACGACGCGGCCGTCCGCACCGACCCGCTGTTCGGTGGCGTCGCCTGGCACGGCTACGGCGGCAGCGTCTTGCAGCAGACCACCGTCCACAACCAGTACCCGGCGCTGGACGCCTTCGACACCGAGCACTCCGGCGGCACCTGGATCGCCAACCAGCAGCAGGAGGACATGAACAACATCATCGACTACACCCGCAACTGGGGTAAGTCGGTGGTCAAGTGGTCGCTGGCGGTGGACCAGAACATGGGCCCGCACAACGGCGGTTGCGGCACCTGCACGGGCCTGGTCACGGTCCACAACGGTGACGGCCGCAGCGGGCAGGTCGACTACACGGTCGAGTACTACGACCTGGGCCAGCTCACGAAGTTCGTCAAGCCCGGCGCCTACCGCATCGACTCGACCGCCAACAGCAGCGTCCCCAACGTCGCCTGGCTGAACCCCGACGGCTCGAAGGCACTGGTCGCCTACAACGAGTCCGGCACCACCCAGACGCTGACCGTCAACTGGGCCGGTGAGCACTTCGGTTACTCGCTCCCGCCGCAGACCAGCGCGACCTTCACCTGGAACGGTACGGGTTCCGGTGGCGGTGGGGCGGTGGGGCGGATCACGGGGTACGGCGGCAAGTGCGTGGACGTCGCGGGGGCCAACAGCGCCAATGGGACGGCGGTGCAGTTGTACGACTGCAACGGGACGAGTGCGCAGAGTTGGACGGTGGCGTCGAACGGTTCGGTGCAGGCGTTGGGCAAGTGCCTGGACGTGACGGCGGCGGGTACGGCCAACGGGACCCAGGTGCAGTTGTACGACTGCAACGGGACGGGTGCGCAGCGGTGGCAGCACCAGGGCAACGGCGCGCTGCTCAATCCGGCCTCCGGGCGCTGCCTGGACGCCACCGGGCCCAGCTCCGCCAACGGCACCCGTCTGCAGATCTGGGACTGCGCCGGCACCGCCAACCAGCAGTGGACCCTCCCCAGCTGACGGGTCATCAGTTCGACGCAGCCGCCCCCCACGGACCCCTGGAGATCAGCCATGCCCCGATTCGGATCCCGCACCCGCAGGTCACTGACCGCCGCCGCCGTCCCGCTCGCCTCGACGGCACTGCTGCTCGGCGGCAGCACCGCCGCCCACGCGGCGGCCAACCCCGGGCCCGGCTTCCCGGCCCACTACGCCGCACCCTACGTCGAGACCTGGAACTCGCCCTCGGCCATGGCCGCGGCCCAGTCGGCCACCGGCCTGAAGTACTTCACGCTGGCCTTCGTCATCGGTGGCGGCGGCTGCAACGCCACCTTCAACGGCGACACCGCGATCGGCGACCCCGGTTGGACCGGCGCCATCAACAGCCTGCGGGCCGGCGGCGGGGACGTCATCGCCTCCTTCGGCGGAGCGGCCGGCACCGAACTCGCCCAGGCGTGTTCCGACGTCCCCTCGCTCCAGGCCCAGTACCAGCGCGTGATCGACACCCTCAACCTGACCAGGATCGACCTGGACGTCGAGGGCGCCCCGCTCAACGACACCGCCGCCAACGACCGTCGCAACCAGGCCCTGGCCAATCTCCAGCAGCAGTACGCCGCCGCCGGTCGGACCTTGGCGGTGGACTACACCCTGCCGGTGAACCCGACCGGTCTGGAGGCCAACTCGCTGAGCCTGCTCGGCGATGCGCAGAGCCACGGCCTGAACGTCAACCTGGTCAACATCATGACCATGGACTACGGCGCCTCGATGGACATGGGCCAGGCCGCCGTCAGCGCCGCCGGTGCCCTGCACTCCCAGCTCGGCCGGATCTGGACCAACAAGAGCTCCGCCCAGCTCTGGGCGATGGAGGGCAACACCCCGATGATCGGGGTCAACGACTCCACCAACGAGGTCTTCAGCACCGGCAACGCCGCCACCCTGGAGAGCTTCGCGGCCGCCAACGGCATCCAGGAGCTGTCGTTCTGGGCACTGGGCCGCGACCGGGCCTGCGCCACCAACGGCACCCTGTCCGACAGTTGCAGCGGCACCCCGCAGAGCGCCTACCAGTTCTCCCGCAGCTTCAACGCCCTGACCGGCGGCGGTTCCGGTGGCGGTGGGGCGGTGGGACGGATCACGGGGTACGGCGGCAAGTGCGTGGACGTCGCGGGGGCCAACAGCGCCAATGGGACGGCGGTGCAGTTGTACGACTGCAACGGGACGAGTGCGCAGAGTTGGACGGTGGCGTCGAACGGTTCGGTGCAGGCGTTGGGCAAGTGCCTGGACGTGACGGCGGCGGGTACGGCCAACGGGACGCAGGTGCAGTTGTACGACTGCAACGGGACGGGTGCGCAGCAGTGGCAGCACCAGGGCAACGGCGCGCTGCTCAATCCGGCCTCCGGGCGCTGCCTGGACGCCACCGGGCCCAGCTCCGCCAACGGCACCCGTCTGCAGATCTGGGACTGCGCCGGCACCGCCAACCAGCAGTGGACCCTGCCCAGCTGACCCTGCATCAGTGTGCGGCTGCCGGTGCGCGGAACAGCGCCGGCAGTCCGTGTGGTGGCGAGGGACTCCGGGCCCGGTCGGCTCCGTCCTGTCCTGTTGGTGCCACTGGCGTGTCCGGCTCCTGACGGGGCCTGCCGCGCGCCCCTACCGTTCGGGAATCCAAGTCCCAGGTGCACCGGAGTTGACGGATCGTCAGGTCATCTCCGATGCGCCGTGCTGACTCCCACCGTTCGGAAGGGACCCCATGAAGCACGAGACGACCCGCCGGATATCGGCGTTGGCGGGGATGGTGCTGGCCGTGGCCGGCACCGCCCTGCTCCCGGGGGCCGCCCAGGCGGCCTCCGGCCCCGCCGCGCAGCCCGTCCTGCACCGGGCGTGCCTGGACACGCGACCCGGTCACGCCAACTGCCAGGCCATCGGCATCGGGTACGGAACCGGACAGGCGGCGCCCGCGACCCCGTCCGGGTACGGACCGGCGGACATCAAGGCCGCCTACGGCCTGCCGTCCGGCGGCAGCGGCACGACCGTGGCGATCGTGGACGCCTACGACGACCCCAACGCCGAGAAGGACCTGGCCACCTACCGCGGCAACTACGGCCTGCCGGCCTGTACCACGGCAGGCGGCTGCTTCAAGAAGGTCGACCAGCGCGGCGGCACGTCGTACCCCAAGGGTGACAGCAGCTGGGGCGCGGAGATCTCCCTGGACCTGGACGCGGTGTCGGCGGCCTGCCCGGCCTGTACCATCCTGCTGGTCGAGTCGGACGACAACAACGACCCCAACCTGTACGCGGCCGACGACGCCGCGGTGCGGCTCGGTGCGAAGCTCGTCTCCAACTCCTGGAGCGACAGCGAGAGTTCAGGCCAGACCTCGGACGACAGCCACTTCAACGTGCCCGGCGTGCTGTTCGCCTTCGCCACCGGCGACAACGGCTACGGCGGTGGCACCCAGTACCCCGCGTCCTCCCAGTACACGCTCGCCGTCGGGGGGACCTCGCTGAGCCGCAACTCCAGCACCCGGGGCTGGGGCGAGTCGGCCTGGAGCGGCGCCGGGTCGGGCTGCTCCGCCTACGACGCGCAGCCCGGCTGGCAGAAGAGCGTCGGCACCGGCTGCGCGAAGAAGGCGGCCTCGGACGTGTCCGCGGTCGCGGACCCGCAGACCGGCCTGGCGATCTACGACAGCTACGGGCAGTCGGGCTGGCTCCAGTACGGCGGCACGAGCCTGGCCACGCCGCTGGTCACCGCGATGTACGCGCTGGCCGGCACCCCCGGGGCGAACGACAACCCCGCGTCCTACCCCTACGCCCACACCGGCAACCTGAACGACGTCACCTCCGGCAGCAACGGCACCTGCGGCACCCAGACCTGCAACGCGCGCACCGGCTGGGACGGACCCACCGGCCTGGGCACCCCCAACGGCGTCAGCGCCTTCACCCCGGGCGGCTCCACCCCGCCGCCGACCGGCGTGTCGGTCACCAACCCCGGTGACCAGAGCGGCACCGTCAACGCCCCCGTGTCGCTGAAGAACTCCGCCTCCGGTGGCACCGCCCCCTACACCTGGTCCGCCGCCGGACTGCCCGCGGGCCTGTCCATCGACTCCACGTCCGGCACGGTCTCCGGCACGCCCACCGTCGCCGGCAGCTCCAAGGTGACCCTCACCGCGAAGGACAGCGCCGGGGCCACCGGCGGCACCTCCTTCACCTGGACGATCGGTTCCACCGGCGGAGCGACCGTCACCGTCACCAACCCCGGCGGCCAGTTCGGCTTCACCGGCTTCCGGATCAACGCCCTGCAGCTGTCGGCCACCGACAGCAAGGGCCTGCCGCTCGGCTTCACGGCCACCAACCTGCCGCCCGGTCTGACCGTCAGCGCCGGCGGAACCGTCACCGGCACCCCGACCAGGGCCGGCAACTACGCCGTCACCGTCAGGGCCACCGACACCGGCGGGGCCACCGGCTCGACCACGTTCACCTGGACGGTCTACCAGGGCTTCTAGGCACCGCCCGGCTGCTGGGACCCCGCACCCCCACCGCGTTCCACCCGCACGACCCGCACCACCCACGGCCCGGCACGGAGCAGCAGCCCCGTGCCGGGCCGTGGGCCGCCCACGCCGCGCTGACACGTCGCCCCTGCACTGCCACGCCCCCCGCGCGGCCTCGACGCCGCCGCCCGGGCCCCGACGCCAACCTCTAGGTAGCCGCCCCGGAGTGCCCCCGCGCCCCGGCACGGCTAGCGTCGCGCGCCATGGCCCACCTCCTCGAACCGGTCGGGCTGTCGGCCGACGACAGCGCCGTCTACCGCCACCTGCTCGACCACGTCGGGGCCCCGGCCGCGGAGGTCGCCCGCACCCTCGCGCTGCCCGCCCAGACGGTCGACGCCTGCCTGCGCCGGCTGACCGCGGCGGGCCTGTGCAACCGGCTCGCCGGCCCGCTCGACCGTCACGTCGCGGCCCCGCCGGACATCGCTCTGGAGACCCTGGTCCTGGACCGGCAGCAGGCCCTGGACCGACTGCGGACCCAGGGACGGGAGTTGGCCGTCCGGGCGAAGACCGCCGCGGCCCGCCCCGGCAGCCTGATCGAGACCGTCGACGGCCAGGACGCCGTGCTGGCGCTGATCGCCGGGCTGGAGCTGGGGGCCCGTCAGGAGGTCTGCATCGTCGACAGTCCGCCCTACCTCGTCGGCGCCGTCGAGAACACCAACGAGCTGCAGGCACTGGCGCGTGGGGTGCGTTACCGGGCGATCTACCACGCCCCCGCGCTCGCGGAGCCCGGCCGGACCGCGGCGCTGGAGCGCTACATCGCCGCGGGCGAGCAGGCCCGCAGCCTTCCCCGGGCGCACCTGAAGATGCTGATCGTCGACCGGCAGCAGGCCCTGCTCCCGCTCAGCTTCACCAGCACCGATGCGACCAGCCGCCTGCTGGTCGCGCCCTCGCCGCTGCTGGACGCCCTGCTGATCGCCTTCGAGTCGCTGTGGAACCAGGCCACGCCGCTGGGTACCGTGGCCGGCCGCGGTGCCGTCACCGGCGGGGTGGAACCCCGGGACCGGGAGATTCTGCGGCTGATGGCCGCCGGCGTCAAGGACCGGGCCATCGCCCGTGCACTGGGCATCGGCGAGCGCACGGTCATGCGCCGGATCCAGGCCCTGATGGCGGAACTGAACGCCGCCACGCGCTTCCAGGCCGGTGCCCGGGCGATCCGCAGCGGCTGGCTGGACAGCCCCGCACGGGCCGAGGGCCCGCCGGGGGGACCCGCGGGGGAGGGGACGGTCCGGGAGCGTCCGGTGTGGCCGGATCCCGTGCGGGCCGGCGGCGGGCCCGGGCCGCGTCGGTGAGTCGGTCGGGGTCCGTGCGCCATCCCGTGCGCTATCCCGTACGTGGCGCTACGTATTGCTGCGCGGCCGGTGGCACGGAAGGCTCACTCACGGCCCGAGGGCAGCTGGGCCGACCGCTCCCGGCGCCACCGCCCGCGCCACCGAGCGGCCGGAGATCCGGGGCCGCGCCCTCGGGCCGCGGCCGGCCGCCGGCGCGCCCGCGGTCCCGCGCCGACTCCGCCGGACCAACCGACCCCCGCACCAACCGACTTCCGGACCACCCGACCCCTGGACCACCCGACCCCCGGGCCGGGCAGGCACTCCGACCCCGGTGCCTCCCCGGCCCGGACCCCCACCTCCGGGCCCCACCACCCCCGGAACGTCACACGGCAGGAAAGTACCGTTCAAGCGTGCAGCCCACCGAACCGTCAGCCCGCCCGCCGGCACGGCAGTGCGCCCTGACGGCGCTGGCCGAGGCCCTCGCGGAGCCGCCCGTCCTCCTGCTGGTCGGCGGTGAGCGGGGGATCGGCAAGACCCACCTCGTGCGCCACCTCCTGGCGCACCCCGCCCTCGCCGGCCGCACCGCACTGACCGGCCGGTGCCTCGACCTGTACGACCGGCCGCCGCTGCTCCCGGTCCTGGACGCGCTGGCGGCCTGGTCGCCACCCGCGCGCGGCGCGCTGCCACCGCTGACCGGCGCCCTGCGTCCGCTGCTGCCCGAGCTCGCCGGGCACCTGCCACCCGAGCCCGGTACCCCGCCGGGAGACCCGCTCCACCCGAGCCCGGGTCCGCACCCGAGCGCGGACCCGCACCCGAACCCGAACCGCGCCCTGTGCGCGCTGCTGGCCGCCGCCGGCCCGGCGGTCCTCGTCCTGGAGGACCTCCAGTGGGCCGACCACGCCACCCAGGACCTCCTGCGCCACCTGCTCGCCCGGCCGCCCAGGGACCTGGCGGTGGTCCTCACCCACCGCGACGACCCCGCGAGCACCCGCGACCTGCTCACCCTGCTGGCCACCCGCCCCGGCGACGGCATGCGCCGCATCGAGCACCGGGTCGAGCCACTGGACAGCACCGAGCTGGCCGAGTTCGCCGCCCGCCGACTCGGCTCCCGGCGTCCCTCGCAGGACTTCGTGCAGGCCCTGCACCGGCGCACCGCCGCGATCCCCGAGGTCGTCGCGGAGGTCCTCGACCAACTCGCCACCGCCGGCGATCAGTTCTGCCGGGATCCGGCCCCCGGCGACGCGTCCCGCGGCGATCCACCCCCCGACGCCGCCGCCCTCGCCGCGCTCGGCGTGCCGGGCCGCCTGCGGGACCAGGTGCTGGCCGCGTTCCACACGCTGGGCACCGAGGCCAGGCTCGTCCTGGCGGGCGAGGCCGTCGCCGAGGCGGTGGCCACCGTGCGGCACCTCGCGGACGTCGCCGCTCTGCCCGGCCCGCTCGCGGCCCGTGGCGTCGAGGAGGCCCTGGACCACGCCCTCCTGCACCCGGACGCCGGCGGCGCCTACCGGCTGCGCCACCCGCTGGCCCGTCAGGCCCTGTACGAGGCCCAACCACCCCACCGGCGCCAGGAACTGCACCTGAGGGCGGCCCGCGCCCTGCTGGCGGAACACCCCCGCCCGCTGCCGCTGGACCGGATCGCCCACCACTACCGGCTGGCCGGGCGCACCTCGCACTGGCTGCGCTACGCCGAGGCCGCCGCCGACCAGGCCGCCGCCCGGGCGGAGCACGACGCGGCCGCCGACCTCCTGCTGGCGGCGCTGCCCTGCGCGGCCGCCTCCCGGCTGCGGGTCCGGCTGGCCCTGAAGCTCGGCCGGGCCGCCCTGCACGCCCGCACCGGCCACCACGCCATCGACGCGCTGCGCCGGGTCCTCGACCAGGAGCAGCCGGCCGCCGCCACCCGCGGCGAGATCCGGCTGTCCCGCGGCATCCTGATGCGCAACCAGGGGTACGGCACCGTCGGACTGGACGAGATCGCCCGCGCCGTCCCGGACCTGGAGACCCGGCCGGACCTCGCCGCCCGGGCCATGGCCGCCATCGCCCTGCCCTCCACCACCGGCCTGCCCCTGGTGGAGCACGGCGCCTGGATGGCACGGGCCCGGCGGATGTCCCTGCGCGTCCAGGACCCCGTGCTGCGCCTGGCGATCGCCGTCAACCACGCCGCGGCCCTGATGTTCACGGCCGACCCGCGGGCCCGGCAGGCCGCCGACGCCCTGCCGGAGAGCGCCGACACCGCCGCCCAGCGGACCGAGATCGCCCGCGGCAACGCCAGCCTCGCCTACGCCGCCACCGTCATCGGCCACCCGCAGCGGGCCCGCACGCACCTGGACCGCGCGCAGGCCGCCATGGACGAGACCCGGACCTACCTCTCCGGCCACCTCGCCACCGCCCGACTCCTGCTCGACTGGACCACCGGGCACTGGGAGGACCTCCCGGCCCGCGCCGCCACCGTCGCCACCGACTACGCGGACATCCCCGACCTGGTCGCGGAGTGCCTGCTGCTGCAGGGCCTGCACACGCTGGCCGTCCGCGGCAACCTGACCCGCACCCGCGAGCTGCTGGAACTCGCCGCCGACACCACCCGCTACGACACCGGCATCGTCCTGCCGTCCTCGGCCGCGGCCCTGGCCAGGATCGAGACGGCCGCCGGCAACTGGGACCGGGCCGTCGACCTGACCTCCCCCGTACTGGCCCACATCCGTCGCACCGGCGCCTGGATGTGGGCCACCGACCCCGCCCCGCCGGCCGTCGAGGCTTTCCTGCGGGGCGGTCGGCGCCGCGAAGCCGAGTGCCTCGTCCGGGAGTTCACCACCGGCCTGCAGGGGCGCGACACGCCCGCCGCGCGCGCCGCCCTGGCCACCTGCCGGGCCCTGCTGGCCGAAGCCACCGGCCACCCGCGCGAGGCGGCCACCGGGTACGAACGGGCCGTCCGAGCCTGGCGCGCCGCCCGTCGGCCCTACGAGGCCGCCCGCGCCACCGAGGCCGAAGGGCGCTGCCTGCTGGACCTCGCCGCCGTCGAGGCCCAGCCCACCTACGCCCGGGCGCTGCTCGCCGACGCGCAGCTCGGCGCCGCCTGGGACGCCGCGCACGCCCGCCACACGCTGCGCGAGCACGGCATCGTGCTGACCCACCGGCGCGGACCGCGCGGCTACGGCAACACCCTCTCGCCCCGGGAGGCGGAGGTGGCCCAACTCGCGGGCGCCGGCCGGTCCAACCAACAGATCGCCGAGGCCCTCTTCCTCTCACCGCGCACCGTCGAACAGCACGTCGCCAAGGCCCTGCGCAAGCTCGGCCTGCACACCCGCGCCGACCTCGCCCCGCGCCGGGCCGCCACCCCCACCACCCCGGCCGGGCCCGCCGGCCCGTGACCACGCTCCACCGGATCCCCCGCCCGCGCCCGCGCCTGCGCGCGCCGAGGCGCCGATCCGCTCGGTTCCGCGCGGATCCGTTGCGTCACCCGGTCCAACGCCGTCACCCGATCGGATCCTGCCGGACCGGCGGTTTCCGCCGCGAGGGTTCCCCGGCTGATTGCGGGCGGGACACCGCGGGCACGCATCAGCGGCCCGGGCCCGATGCCGCGGGGCCGGCACCGCGACGCGGTGCCGTGGAACGTGACGAAGGAATCAGTACCGATGGCAACTGGCACCGTGAAGTGGTTCAACGCCGACAAGGGGTTCGGCTTCATCCAGCAGGACGACGGCGGGCCGGACGTGTTCGTCCACTTCTCCGCCATCCAGACCACCGGCTTCAAGGAGCTCACCGAGGGCGACCAGGTCGAGTACGACACCGTCCAGGGTCCCAAGGGCCCGCAGGCGGAGAACGTCGTCCGGCTGTAGTCCGTGGCGGTCCGCCCTGGTTGGCACTGCGTCATTCGTGACGGCGCAGTGGCGGCGTCGTGACCGGGCGCGGGCAGACTGCTGGACATGGCGCGCTGGGCGGGGGCCGCGACAGGGACGTTGACGGTGTGGGTGGGGCATCCGGTGGCGCTGGTCGCGGCCGTGGTGCTGTTGCTGAACGATCGGGTGCTGAAAGGCGCCTGGCCCGGCCGGGTGACCGGGAAGCTGAGCGACCTGGCGGGACTGGTGATCGCGCCGGCCCTGCTCGCGCTGCTCGCCTCGCTGGTCCTGCCGGTGGCCGCGGACCGGTTGGCGGCGGGGGCGGTGATCGTCACCGGGGCGGGCTTCGCGCTGGTGTCCCCCACCGGCACCGGCGCCCACCTCGCCTCCCGGCTCTGGACGCTGGCCGCCGGCCCGTCCCAGGTGCTGGCCGACCCCGGCGACCTGCTGGCGCTGCCCGCGCTGCTGCTCGCCTGGTGGCTCTGGACCCGGGTGCGCCACCGGTCCGGGCCGGCGGGCGCCGCCCGCCGGCTGCGGGTGCTGGTCGCCGTCCCGCTGGCGGTGCTGGCCACGGTCGCCACCTCCCGGTCCGGCAGCCCGCCGGCGGTCTGGGAGGTCGGTCGGGCCGACGGTCACCTGGAGCTGTGGACGGCCGCCGAGCAGCGACAGGCGGCCTGGGTCTCGGCGGACGGCGGGGTCAGCTGGCAGCCCGGCGACCGGCCGGCCCCCGCCCCCGCCCCCGCCCCGCCACCGCCCACCGGCGCACCCTCCGCCGGTCCACCACCGTCGGGACCGGCGAGCAGCGACCGGGACTGCGTTCCGGCCGAGCCGGCGCACTGCTACCGGGTGGGTGAGGGGCTGCAGTCGGTGCAGGAGAGCCGGGACGGCGGCGCGCACTGGTCGAGCGCCTGGCAGCTCTCACCGGGGCGGGCGAAGTACCTGCGGCGGGCCGAGGGCTGGGTGGCGGCGCTGGCCCTCGTCGCGGGTGACGAGCCGGTGCTCACGCCCACCACGCTGGCCGTGGCGCCGGTGCCCGGCGGCTACCGGGTGATCGTCGCGGACCGGGAGGACGGCCTGCTGCTGCGCGACCGGGACGGGCGCTGGCAGCGGCGCGGCTTCGCCGACCTGGGCGGCCCCGGACCGGTCCCGACCACCGGCCTGGGCCGGCACATGGCCGGAGAGTACCTGGTGGCGGGCACCGCCGGGTGGCCGGCGATGCTGGCCGGCCTGACCCTGCACCGGCTGCGCCGCACCGTCCCGGCCCGCCGCGCCGAGGCCCGGGCGCGGGCGGGTGCCCGCTTCGCTGCGGCCACCGCCCTGCTGCTCGTCACCACCTGGTGGACCGGCACGCACGGCGATCCGGGGCCCACCGCCTACGCCTGGGGCGTCTTCTCGGTCCTGCTGCTGATCCCGCTGAGCCTCCCGCAGCCGGACCCCGCGCAGGACGCCTGGAGGCCACCGCCGCTCGCGCCGCTCACCCGGCTCCTGCTGGGCACCGTCGCCGGCGCCACCGCCCTGCTCACCGCGCTGCCTTACCTGGCGTGGACCACCGGGCAGTTGGACTCCTACGACCTGGCCGGCGCGCTGGCCGTCGGCGCGGCGGCGACGGGCCTGCCGGCCGCCGCCCTGGTCGGCCTGCGCACGCCGAGCCGGTGGACCCGGGCCGACCCCGGGCCCCGGCAACGGACGGCCACCAACGGCCGGTGAGGGCCGGTGAGGGCCCCTGAGCGGGTGCGTCCGGCGAGCCGCCCGGGGGCCGCGGCACGAGACTGCTGGCAGGGGGCCTTCTCCCCACCCGGCCACGGCGCGCGGCCCCCACCGCGCGCCGGCGGCGAACGAGCGAAAGGGCGCGCGCGTGTCCGGTTCTCCCGTGCTCCACGAGAGCGACGCCGTCGAGATCCTCGCCTACCTGGTCACGGCGGCGCGCACCCAGCTGGAGGAGGCGGCGGAGTACGCGCCGCTGCGCCTGCTGACCGCGGCCGGCCGGCTGGCCGCCCTGATCGAGCCCGCCGCGGGCGCCGCCCTGCGCCCGCTGCTGGCGGAGATCAGCCGGGGCTTCGCCGAGACGGCGGTGCTGGCCGGGGACCCGGACGGCTACCGGGAACGGCTCGACGGTCTGTGCCGCTCGGTGGCCGAGCACCTGGTCACCGCCCTCGACCTGGACGCGGCGACCCCGTGACCGCGCACCGCGCCGGCCAGGACCGCTCCGGTGGGAACGGTTCCGGTGGGGACGGCTCGGATGAATGCCACGCCGGTGAGGGCCTCGCCGCCGACCCCGTGCTGCGGGCGATCCGCACCCGCCGCGTGGTCCGGGGCCTGAGCGACGAACCGGTCGACCGCCGCCTGCTGACCGCGGTCCTCGACAGCGCCCGCTACGCACCGCACGCCGGCAACCGGCGCCTGCACCGCTACGTCGTGGTCACCCGGCCCCCGCTGCTGCGCGCGCTGCGGATGGTCTCGCCCGGGATGCTGCAGCACCCCACCGCCGCGATCGTCGTCTGCGTCGACTGGGCGCGGGTGCGCGGCTACGGGTTCCCCGCCGCCAACCACGGACCGTACGTCGACGTGGGCACCGCCGCCGCCACCCTGCTGCTGGCGGCCCACGCCGTCGGCCTGGCCGCGGGCCCGGTCACCTCGTTCAGCCGGGCCGCGGTCGGCACGCTGCTCGCCCTGGGCGAGGGGGTGCGCCCCGAGCTGATCGTCTGCCTCGGCCACCCGGCCGCCGAGCAACCACCGCCGGTCCGCCGCCGGGGCGGGCCCGCCTGGGCGGACCTCGTCCAGTGGGAACGCGGCTGACCGGTGGCGTCCCGGTGCGCGGCGAACGGCCGGCGCACCCGTCGGACCGGTGCGGCCGGCGGAGTGAATCCCGGCGTGGCCCGGGATGCGCGGGGCGGTCGGCTGCAGCAGCCTGACGACATGACCAACCCGCTCATCCTCGTCGCCGAGTTCCGCACCGACAGCCGCTACCGGCTCGCCCGTTTCGAGGGGCACGGCTGGGAGCCCGTGGACCCGCAGGAGTTCGAGGCCCGCGCCCACGAGCTGTTCCCCGACATCGATCTGAAGGACCCGCAGCTGGTCCACTGGGAGGACCGGCCGTGGGAGTGGCCGGCCTGGCGCCCGGGCGAGGCGTAGTCCCGAGCCGGGTGACGTGTGAGCCCCGCGGCGCACGGCGCGGGGCGTCACTCGATCGCCGTCGCGGGGCTGCGGGCGCTCGGGGCCGCCGACTAGCGTGCGGCGTATGACAACCAGCCGGCGGCCCCAGCGCCGCGTCCTCGCCGCGTGCCTCACCGTCCTCACAACGTCCCTGCTGGCCACCGCGGTTGCTCCCGCCTCCGCGGCGGGGGCGGTGCGGGTCCCGCTGTACTACCAGCAGCTCGGCGACGACTGCGAGGCGACCGCGCTGCGCATGGTGCTGGCCGCCTACGGGGTGCGGGAGCAGGACCGGACGATCCTGGACGCGATCGGCGTCGACCTGGACCACCCCGAGTTCGGGCACTCCGGCAGCCGTTCGGGTGACCCGTTCAAGGCCTTCGTCGGAGACCCGGACGGCTCGGAGAGCGACGGGACCGGCTACGGCGTCTACTACCCGCCGGTGGCCGCCGCGGCCCGCGGCTACGGCCTGACCGTGGTCGCCGCCGGGCAGGGGATCGCACCCGCCACCGTGCGCGGCCACGTGGAGTCGGGGCGACCGGCGATCGTCTGGGTCGACTACCTGTGGCGCCACCTGCCCGACCAGCCCTACACCGCCTACGACGGTCGCAGCATCCCCTACGCCGGCCCCGCCGAGCACACCGTCGTCGTCACCGGCTACACGGACGACACGGTGACCGTCAACGACCCCGCGCGCGGGAAGCTCTCCGTGCCGCGCGCCGACTTCGAGGCGGGGTACGCGACCTACGGGGCCATGGCGGTGCTGCTCGACGGCGCCTGAGCCCGGCTCCGTCCGGCCGCCGGGCGATCGGGCCGCCTGGCCGCCGCGTTGTCGAACCGTCGCGTCGTCGAGCCGTCGCGTCGTCGAACCGTCAGGTCGTCGCGCCGCCGGTGACCGCCGCGGCCAGGCGCGGGCCGCGCAGGCCGACGCAGTCCAGCGCCCAGAAGGGCTCCGAGTAGACGAAGGTGCCGGTCATCCACGCCTGGTGCGCCGAGAGCCGGGCCACCTGGAAGGCGCCCGGCGGGTAGCGCAGCGTCGGGGGCCGGAAGCCGAGCTCCTGCGCCGCGAGGAAGCCCCGGGTCCGGTAGTAGCGCGGCGAGCCCTCCAGGAAGACCAGCGGCGCGCCCTGCCGGTCGGCGGCCGCCAGCGCGTGCTCGATCAGCCGGGTGCCGATGCCGCGACCCTGGTCCCGCGGCCGCACGCCCAGCGGCGAGAGCGCGTAGACGTCGACCAGCCTGGGCAGGGCGTCCAGTCGGCAGGCGCTCAGCAGGACGTGCCCGACCACCTCGTCGTCGAGGGTGGCGACGAGGGAGAGCGGGGGCAGCGCCGCCGGGGACGCCCGCAGGGTGTCCACCAGCCGCGGCACCCGCTCGCCGTCGCCGAAGGCCAGCGCGTGCAGTCGGCGCACCTCGTCGTGTTCGTCGGGGCGTTCGGCGCGGATCACCAGGTCGGCGAGGTCCTGTGAGGTCATGGCGCGGAGGCTATGCCCGCCCGCGGGCCGCGGCCAGCGAATTTACGCCGCCGCGCCCGCGGGGCGGGGGGAGCGGGCCCGCCTCAGCCGGGCTGGTGCGCCGGCGGGATCGCGTTGCTGCGGGCGGCGGTGGCGTACCAGTGGGCGCTGGCCTTGGGGATCCGGCGCTGGGTGGGGTAGTCGACGTAGACGGCGCCGAACCGCTTGGCATAGCCGTACGACCACTCGAAGTTGTCCAGCAGCGACCACAGGAAGTAGCCGCGTACGTCGGCGCCCTCGGCGATCGCGCGGTGCACCGCGGTCAGGTGGGCGTGCAGGTAGGCGATCCGCTCGGGGTCGAGGACCTCGCCGTCGGGGGTGAGGGTGTCCTCGAAGGCGGCGCCGTTCTCGGTGATCATCAGCGGCAGGCCGGGATTGGCCCGGGCGACCTCGGTGATCAGGTCGTACAGGCCGCTCGGGTCGATCGCCCAGTTCATCGCGGTCACCTCGCCCGGCGGCCGGTGGAACAGGACGTGCTCGGAGCCGGGCCACGGCGAGTGGTCGCTGGCGCCGTGCGCGTCGTCGCGGGCGGCGTCACGGGGGGAGTGGTGCGCGCCCTCGGGGGGTGCGGAGACCAGGGTGGGCGTGTAGTAGTTGATGCCCAGCAGGTCGATCGGGGCGGCGATGGCCGCCTCGTCGCCAGGCCGCACCAGGGCCTGCCAGTCCACCAGGTGGGCGGTGTCGGCGCGCAGGTCCTCGGGGTATCCGCCGCCCAGCAGTGGGCCGGTGAAGACGCGGTTGCCGACGGCGTCGATGCGCCGTGCGGCGTCCAGGTCGGCGGGGTCGGTGGAACGGGCCCGGACCTGGTGGAGGTTGAGCGTCACCGAGATCCGGGCGTCGGCGGGCAGGGCGGCGCGCAGCGCCGAAACCGCCCGTCCGTGGGCCAGGTTGAGGTGGTGGGCGGCGCGCAGGGCGCCGGCCGGGTCGGTGCGGCCGGGGGCGTGCACCCCGGAGCCGTAGCCGAGGAAGGCGCTGCACCAGGGCTCGTTGAGGGTGGTCCAGAGCTTGACCCGGTCGCCGAGCGCGTCGGCGGCCAACTGGGCGTAGGCGCCGAAGCGTTCGGCGGTCTCGCGGGCGGGCCAGCCGCCGAGGTCCTCCAACTCCTGGGGAAGGTCCCAGTGGTAGAGGGTGGCGACCGGCTCGATGCCGGCGGTCAGCAGCTCGTCCACCAGGCGGCGGTAGAAGTCCAGCCCGGCCTCCAGCGCCGGGCCGCGCCCGGTGGGCTGGATGCGCGGCCAGGAGAGCGAGAACCGGTAGGCCTGCAAGCCGAGTTCGGACATCAGGGCGACGTCCTCGCGGTACCGGTGGTAGTGGTCGGTGGCGACGTCGCCGCTGTCGCCGGCGTGCACCTTGCCGGGCGTGTGACTGAAGGTGTCCCAGATGGAGGGGGCGCGGCCGCCCACGGCCACCGCGCCCTCGATCTGGTAGGCGGCGGTCGCGGCCCCCCAGCGGAAGCCGGCGGGGAAGACGAGCGGGGCGGCGGGGAGCACGGTGGTCACGACAGGACGCTCCTGGGGTGAGGCGGTGGTGGGACGGTGGTCGTCTCGGCGGCCCTCGGGCCGCGGTCGTCGGGCGGTGGGGGGCGGCGGTCAGCGGCGGTGGCCGGTGGGGGCGGGCCGGCGTGGCTCACCCCTTGACCGCGCCCTGGGTGATGCCGCCGACGATGTGCCGGCCGAACAGGACGAAGACGAGGAGCAGGGGCAGGGTGCCGATCAGCGCGCCGGCGGTGATCACCGACCAGTCCGTGGACCAGCCGGTGCCCAGGCCGGCGAGCGCGACCTGCACGGTGGGGTTGGTGGAGCCGTTCATCGCGATGATCGGCCAGAGGAAGTCGTTCCAGGACTGCACGAAGGTGAGCATGCCCAGCACCGCCAGCGCGGGACGCGCGATCGGCACCACGACGTGCCAGACAGTGCGCAGCGAGTTGGCGCCGTCCATCCGCGCGGCCTCCAGCAGTTCGGTGGGCAGCGCCTGGACCAGGTACTGCCGCATGAAGAAGACCCCGAAGGCCGTCACCAGGGACGGCAGCACGAGCGCGCCGAGGTGGTTGCCCAGGCCGAGGTTCTTCATCAGGATGAACAGCGGCACCACGCTCAACTGCGCGGGGACCGCGAGGGTGGCGACCACCAGGGCCATCAGCACGCCGCGGCCGCGGAAGGGGAGCTTGGCGAAGGCGAATCCGGCCAGCAGCGAGAAAGTGACCGTGCCCAGCGTCACCGACCCCGCCACCAGGGTGGAGTTGAGCAGGGCGACGCCCATGCCGCGGCCGCCGGCGTTGTGCCAGGCGTAGTCGAGGTTGTGGAACAGGTTGCCGCCCGGCAGCAGCGGCGGTGGGCTCGACACGACCCGGTGGGTGTCGGTGGAGGCCGCCACCAGGGTCCAGTACAGCGGGAAGAGCGAGGCGAGCGCGACGGCGGCCAGCACCAGGTGGGCCAGTGGACCGGCGTGGTGCTGACGCCCGGCGCCCGGGCGCGGGGGACGCAGGCGGCCGGGCCGGCGGGGCCGGGCGGACGGCGCGGTGCGGGCCGGTGCGGCCGGCTGGGCGGTGGTCATGGTGGGGCTCCTCCCGGTCACTGCGAGCCGCGCAGCCGGCGGGCCACCAGGGCGTTGACGAGTCCGATCAGCAGGAGCAGCGCGAACATCGTCCAGGCGACGGCACAGGCGCGGCCGAGCATGCTGTTGTGGAAGCCCTGGTCGTACATCAGCACGCCCAGGGTCTCGTACTGGTTGGCGGTGCCGCCCTGGTGTCCGCTCTGCCCGCCGAACAGGTAGGGCTCGCCGAAGAGTTGGGTCGCCCCGATGGTGGAGACGACGGCGGTGAACAGGATGGTGGGACGCAGCGCGGGCACCGTGACGTGCAGGAACTGCCGCCACCGGGAGGCCCCGTCGATGGCCGCCGCCTCGTACAGCTCGCCGGGGACCGCCTGCATCGCCGCCAGGTAGATCAGGGCGTTGTAGCCGGTCCAGCGCCAGGTGACGATGGTGGCGATGGCCAGCTGCGAGGTCCAGCGCCCGGCCTCCCAGTGCACCGGCCCGAAACCGGCCAGGCCCAGCAGCCAGTTGGCCATCCCCCCTTCCGGGCTGAAGATCAGCGCGAAGACCAGGGTGGCGGCGGCGACCGAGGTGGCGTAGGGGGCCAGCAGCGCCGTGCGCAGGAAGGACCGGGCCCGCAGCCGGTAGTTGAGCAGGTGGGCCAGGCCGATGGCCATCAGCAGCTGCGGCACGGTCGAGAGCAGGCCCAGGGTGACGGTGTTGCCCAGGGCGTTCCAGAAGTAGTGGCTGAGCGGGCCGGTGAGCAGATCGGTGTAGTTGCGCAGCCCCACCCACCGGGTGCGGCCCACCGCGTACAGGCTCACCTGGTGCAGCGAGAGCCAGCCCGTGTAGAGCAGCGGGAAGAGGCCGAAGACGGCGAAGAGCAGGAAGAACGGGGCGATGAAGGCGTACGGGGAGCCCTTGGTGTCCCAGCGGTAGAGGCGGCTGCGCCAGGTGGCCCGCGGTGGGTCGGCGGGCGCCGGGCCGGTGCGCACGGTGGGCGCCGGGGGAGCGGCGCCGGCGCGGGCGGCGCCGTGGCCGCCGGTGGTGGCGCCGGTGGGGGCGTCGGTGGGGGTGGCCACGGGAGGGCCTCCTTCCTGGCGGTCGGCTACTGGACGCTGCTGTCGATCTGCTGGACGGTGGCGTTCCACGCGTCGGTGGCGCTGCGGTGGTTCTGCTCGACCAGCAGGATGCCGTTGCTGAAGTCGTTCTGCAGGTCGCCCGCGTGCGGTCCGGTCTCGGCGGGCTGGATGGCCTTGGCCGCGGTGGAGAAGATCTGGCCGGTGGCGGCGTTCGGGCCGATGTACGGGTTCTTGAAGTCGGCCACCCCGGGCAGTGAGTAGGCGCCCTGGTTGGAGGGGATGTTGCCGACCTTCTGGAAGACCTTGGCCTGCTGCTCGGGCGCGGTGAGCCAGGCCACCAGGGCCTCGGCGGCCGCGACGTGCGCGCCGGAGGACGGCACGGCCAGGAACGAGCCGCCCCAGTTGCCGGCGGCCGGTGCCTGGGCGACGTTCCACTTGCCGGCGCCCGACGGACCGGAGAACTTCTCGATGTTGGCCTGCTGCCAGGAGGGGCAGATGGTGGTGGCGAAGGTGGACTGCGAGAAGGCGGTCTGCCAGGGCGTGTCGAACTCCTTGAGGCCCTCGGAGGAGCCGGCGGCGTCGGCCTGCATGGCCAGCTCCCAGGCGGACTTGACGCTGGGGGAGTTCTTGTAGTCGAGGGCGCCGCCGCGGTAGTACTGCTGGGTGCTGGAGGAGACCACGGCGTTGAACAGGCCCGTCGCGGAGTCCATGAAGTACGTGCCCTTCGGGGCCCTGGCCTGGAAGTCCCGGGCCGCCTGCACGTACTTGGACCAGTCACCGGCCCAGAGCGCGCCGACCGCGGCGGGGTCGGAGGGCAGCCCGGCCGCCTGGAAGAGGTCCTGGCGGTAGCAGACCGCCATCGGGCCCACGTCGGTGCCCAGCCCGATGGTCCGGCCGTCCGCGGTGGTCGCCTGCTGCCACTTCCACGGCAGGTAGTCGCCCTTGCTGACCCCTGGGGCCTTGGCCAGGTCGGCGAAACTGCCGCTGAGCGCGTCGGAGGTGGCCAGCGCGATCCGGCCCACCTCCAGGGCCTGGACGTCGTCGAGCCCGCCGCCGGACAGGTGGGTCTGCAGGGCGGTCCAGTAGTCCGCCTCCTGGGTGGTGGTGTTCTCCTTGATGGTGATGTTCGGGTGCGCCGCCGTGTAGGCGTCGAAGAGGCCGGCCTCCTTGTAGCCGAAGGTGCCGAAGTCGCCGACGGTGAGCGTGATCTTGGCGTTCGGGTCGGCGCCGGCGGAGCCGCCGCTGCCGCTCGACGAACAGCCGGTGGCCAGCAGCGCGGTGACGGTCAGGGCCGTGGTCGCGAGGAGGACGGCTCTCGCGGGGCGGGCGGCGCGGGTGGGCGGGGCGGTGCGCATGGCATCTCCTGGGGCGAGGACGTGGCAGGGGGGCGGGGGTGGGACGGGGGAGTGGGACAGGGCGCCGGCGGGAGCGGCGGGTGGGGCGTCCGGTGCAGCGGGGTGGGAGCTGAGTGGGAACCTGATGGGAGCGCTCCCACTTGCCTGGCGGAAGATTCCCGCCTTCCGGGGGTGCGTGTCAAGGGGGTGTCCACCGCGTTGCCACGGGATGTCCCGCGCGGCCCGGCGCGCCGGACATCACGGCCAAGAGGAAATGCCGTCAGAACCGTTGACGGGTTCACGGCGCCTCTGGCTTGATGAGGGACGCCGCTTCCCCCACCCGCTGCGGCCACCCCACTGCGCTGCCCCGCCCCGAGGGCCTCAGGTCTCCCTCCGCGACGAGTGGGAGCGCTCCCGTTCCCTGCCCGCCGCCGTCACCGCCGCCCGTGGCGCCGGCGGCGGCGCGGACCGATCCTCCACCCACGAAAGGACCGCACCCATGGCACGTCGACACCTCCCACGACTGCGAGCGGCCACGCTCGTCGGCGCGATCGGCGCCTCGCTGATCCTGCCGCTGTCGGTGGCCACCGCCGCGCCGGTCACGGCCGCGCCCGCCCCCACCGTCGCTGCCGCCGCGCCGGCCGCACTCGCCACCGCGGCGACGCCCGAGGCCCACCAGGACAACCCGTTCGCCGGCGCGACGGGGTACGTCAACCCGCTCTGGAAGGCGCAGGTCGAGTCCGAGGCCGCCGCCCAGCAGGATCCCGCCGTCGCGGCCCGGATGCGGACCGTGGAGGGTCAGCCGACCTCGGTGTGGATGGACAGCATCGGCGCCATCGCCGGTCCGGCCGGGGGCATGGGCCTGCAGGCGCACCTGGACGCCGCGCTCGCGCAGCGCCGGGCGGGCACGCCCGAGGTGTTCGGCCTGGTCGTCTACGACCTGCCGGGCCGGGACTGCAACGCGCTCGCCTCCAACGGTGAACTCCCCGCCACTGCAGCCGGGTTGGCCCGCTACGAGACGCAGTACATCGACCCGATCGCGGCGCTCCTGGGACAGCCGAAGTACGCGGGCCTGCGGATCGTGGCGACCGTCGAGCCGGACTCGCTGCCCAACATCGTCACCAACTCCGCCGTGACGGCCTGCCAGAGCGCCGGCCCGCTGTACGAGCAGGGCGTCGAGTACGCGCTGAACGCCCTGCACGCGATCGGCAACGTCTACACCTACCTCGACGCCGGGCACGCGGGGTGGCTGGGCTGGCCCTCCAACTCCACACCCGCCGCAGCCGAGTTCGCGAAGGTCGCCAAGGCCACCAGCGCGGGTTTCGCCAGTGTCGACGGGTTCGCCACCGACACCGCCAACACCACGCCGCTCAGGGAGCCGTTCCTGACCGCCTCGACGACGGTGGGCGGGCAGCAGGTCATCGGCGCCGCCGCGCCCAACGACTTCTACCAGTGGAACCCGGACCTGGACGAGGCGACCTTCACCGCCGACCTGTACCGGCGCCTGGTCGCCGCCGGATTCCCGGCCGGCATCGGCATGGTGGTCGACACCTCGCGCAACGGCTGGGGCGGGCCGAACCGGCCGACCGCCGCCGGCACCGGCACCGACGCCGGCGCCTTCCTGAACGCGAGCCGGGTCGACCGGCGACCGCACCGCGGGGCCTGGTGCAACGCGTCGGGCGCGGGACTGGGGGAGTTGCCGCAGGCCACCCCGGCCGGCTACCCCGACTCGCACCTGGACGCCTTCGTCTGGATCAAGCCCCCGGGTGAGTCGGACGGCAGCTCCACGGCCGTCGCCAACGACCAGGGCAAGGGTTTCGACCGGATGTGCGACCCCACCTACACGCCCGCCGGCGCCGGGTGGAACGGCCGGACCACCGGCGCGCTGCCGAACGCCCCGCTGGCCGGCCAGTGGTTCCCGGCCCAGTTCGACCAGTTGGTCGCCAACGCCTACCCGGCCGTCGCCGCCGGCACCACCGGCACCTCCACCTGCGACCCGCAGGGCACCATCAGCCTGGCCGGCGGCGCCTACACCCTGCAGGCCAACGAGTGGAACTCCACCGCCACCCAGTGCCTGACCGCCACCTCGGGCACCGCCTGGAGCGTGAGCACCGCCGACTTCACCCTCGGTGGCGGCGGAGCCCCGGCGACCTATCCCTCGATCTACCGGGGCTGCCACTGGGGTGCCTGCACCACCGGCAGCAGCCTGCCCATCCAGGTGAACCAGCTGGCCTCCGCCACCTCCTCGTGGAGCACCGTGCAGCCCGCGGCCGGTGCCTACGACGTCGCCTACGACCTGTGGACCAACTCGACGCCGACCACCACCGGCCAGCCGGACGACAGCGAGATCATGGTCTGGCAGAACAGCCGCGGCGGCGTCCAGCCGTTCGGCGCCAAGACCGGCACCGCCACCGTCGCCGGGCACACCTGGGACGTCTGGACCGGGCAGCAGTCCGCCTGGAAGATCGTCTCCTACGTCCTCCAGGGCGGCGCCACCTCGTTCGCCGACCTCGACCTGAAGGCGCTGGTCGACGACTCGGTCAGCCGCGGGGTCACCGCGGCCGGCTCGTACCTGATCGACGCCGAGGCGGGGTTCGAGATCTGGCAGGGCGGCCAGGGCCTGGCGACCACCACCTTCTCCTTCGACGCCACCCGCGCCGGGAGCGGCGGCGACACGACACCGCCCTCGGTCCCCACCGCGCTGGCCGTCACCGGCACCACCGCCACCAGCGCCTCGCTCTCCTGGGCCGCCGCCGGCGACAACGTCGGCGTCAGCGGCTACACGCTCTACCGCGACGGCGTCAGGGTCGCCACCGTGACCGGGACGAGCTACACCGACACCGGCCTGAACCCGTCGACCGCCTACCGCTACACGGTCACGGCCTCCGACGCGGCCGGCAACACCTCGGCCGCCTCGACCCCCGTGACGGCGACCACCGGCGCGGGCGGCGGAGCCCCGGCCTGCGCCGCCTCCTGGCACCTGGACAGCCAGTGGAACCCCGGCTTCGGCGCCACCGTCACGGTCACCGACACCGGCACCACCGCCACCCACGGCTGGACCGTGACCTGGACCTGGCCAGACGGTCAGCAGCTGACCAACTCCTGGAACACCGTGGCGCAGCAGAGCGGCCAGGGCGTCAGTGCCGCGAACCTGTCCTACAACGGCACGCTGGCCCCCGGCACGGGGACCACGTTCGGGGTCCAGGGCACCTGGAGCGGCGTCAACGGCACCCCGACGCTCGCCTGCACGGCCTCCTGAGCGTCCGTCGGTCCGGTCCGGCCGGTGCGGTCAGCCGCCGGCCGGACCGGCGGGCACCCGGTCCGCGGCCGCGGCCGGCGGCTCCGCCGCGTCCCCGGGTACCGGCTCGCCCGGCAGGTCGGCCGGCGGCTCGGCCGCCCCGTCGACCGGGAGATGCGCGGGCAGCCGGCGAACGGCCGGCACGCACAGCAGCGCCAGCGCGGCCGGAACCGCCAGGGCCGTCATCGCGAACAGCGTGGTCCGCACGCCCAGCGAGGCGGACGCCGGTCCGGCCAGCGCCAGCCCGAGCGGCATCAGCCCCGCCGACAGCAGGTTGTCGTACGAGCTGACCCGCGAGAGCGAGCCCTCGGGAATGTGGGTCTGCAGCGCGGTCTCCCACAGCACGAAGAAGAGCGAGACCGCCACCCCGGTCACCGCCTCCAGCGCCGCGATCAGGGCCACCGAACCGCCGGAGCCGATGATCGCCGCCTGGCAGGAGGCCACCGCCAGCGCGGCGGCGGCCACCGCCATCGGGCGCGCCATCCGCAGGCGGTAGGCGCACACGTCGCCGACGATCGCCCCCACGCCGAAGGCGGCCACCACCAGCGACCAGCCGGCCGCACCGCCCCACTGACGCTGGGCCAGCACGGGCCCCAGCACGAAGACCGCCGGCAGCACGACGACGTGGTAGACCGCCATGGCCGCCATCCCGGACCACACCCAGGTCCGCGAACGCACCTGCGCCCAGCCCGCCCGCAGCTCGGGCAGGATGCCGCCACCGGCCCCGTCCACCGTCTTGCCGCGCGGTCGCAGCCCGCTCAGGAACAGCGCGCTGGTCGCGAAGGTCAGTGCGTCGAACGCCAGCGCCCCACCAGGGCCGGCCAGCGCGACCAGCCCGCCGGCCAGTGCCGGACCCAGGACCAGCCCGCCGGACTGGACGAACCCGCGCAGGGCGTTGGCCTCGCGCAGCCGCCCCGGTGGGACGACGAGGGGCAGCAGGCCGGTGGAGGCGGGCATGAAGAAGGCGTCCGCGGTGCCGAACAGGGCCATCAGCAGGACCAGGTGGGTCACCGTGGCCGTTCCGGTGATCAGCAGGACGGCCGCCGTGCCCTGCACCGCGCACCGCAGCAGGTCGGAGAGCAGCATGATGCGGTGCGGCCGGAAGCGGTCCGCCCACACCCCGCCCACCAGGGTGAAGAGCAGCAGCGGCAGCAGCGCGGCGGCCGTCACCAGCCCGACGTCGGAGGCGGATCCGCCCACCGAGAGCACCGCGAAGGGCACTGCCACGAACGACACGCGGTCGCCCAGGACGGAGAGCGACTGCCCGGCGAAGAGCCGGGCGAACTCGGGCTCCTCGCGCAGCACACCGGGGATGACGGCTTTCACGGGCAGACCGATCGAGAGCAGCGGGAGGGGGAGCGCGCCAGCGCACGCAGACCCCGATGCTAGGGCGCCCGTCGCCCGACTGTCGCCCGAGTTTCTCCCGCCGGGTGGCTGCCGTGCCCTCGCCGCGCGGCGCCGGGGTCAGGGGTTGCGGCCGGTACTGAGCGGCACCTGCCGCAGGTAGGCGGCGCCGCAGGAGTGGCAGAAGGGCTGCGCCGCCTCGGTGCCCCAGGCGTCGGGGGACTGGGAGGCGGCGTCGGGGGAGATGTCGCGACCGCACATGGCCTGGCTGCTCCGGTCCCGGACCATGTGCCAGTGCAGGATCGCGCCGTGGGGATCGCCGTCTTCGTGCTCGGCCCGCATCTCGTAGTCTTCCATGACTGAATGGTCCGGGGAGCCCGGCGGCCCAGCGACTTCGGCTGGCCCGAACGGAGGTCCGCGCGGCCGTGGCCGCACGGGTCGGCCCGCCCCCGCGGCCGCCCCCGGCCCACCCCGCGTGGGGCTGGCGGCGGCCGCAGGTGGCGCCGGGTCAGTCCTGGGGCAGCTCGTCGAACTCGACGACCTGACGGATCTCGACCTCGACCTCCTCGAAGAGCTCGGCGTAGCGCCGGGCGAAGGCGACGGCCTCCGCGTGGTCGGCGGCGTTGATCAGGGCGAAGCCGCCGATGACCTCCTTGGCCTCGGTGAAGGGTCCGTCGGTCGCGGTGGTCGCACCGCCCCGGACCTTGCGGACCAGCGCGCCCTTGTCGGAGGGGTGGACGCCCTCGGCGGTGATCAGGATGTCCTTCTCGACCGACTCCTGGATGAACGCCCCCATCTTCGCCATGAACTCCTGGCTGGGGTTCCACGCCTCGGGGGCGCGCTCGTCGAGCCGGTGCATCATCAGAAACCGCATTGCTACTCCCTGAACTTTCGGGCTGGGTCCGGTGGATCCCGGACGTTCCGGCAGCCGTCACCTGTGCGTCGAACGGCGGGACGTCGAATCGACACGGTCGACGAAGTTTTTTCCGCAGCCACCGAGCGGGCACTGGGCGGGCACCGGTGGGCGCCGCGCCGCGCCGCGGGGACCGCCGCCGGGGTGACCGTACCTCCGCCGCCGCCACCGGCTGACCCCGGCTCAAGTCGCCGGGCTCCGGAGTGTTCGGGCCGGTCCAGGGGGTTGACGCGGGCCGGGCCGGGGGCGAAGGTGGCGGAAAGCATCTGACATGCTACGTGTGATATTGCACTAGGCCCCCTCGTGACCCGTTTGCCCGATCCGTGCAGGTCGACCCCCATAGCCGCACCGCACCCGGCAGGGCGCACAAGGTCATATGACATGTGACATTGTTCTCCCCGTCATCCGATGGCAGGATGCATGTCAACTCCCCCATCGCCTCGCCTGACGCTCAGTTAACTCCCCCCACAGGAGAAGGACCCAGCAGTGCGCCTGCGAATATCGCTCCCCACCCTCATGGCCGGCGTCGTCGCCGGCTGTGCCATCGCCGCCACCACGCTGCCGGCCTCCGCGCTGGCCACGGCCGGCCCGGCCGCCGCCGAGCGGGCCGCCGCGACCGCCAACGACCTCCCCAAGCCGCTCGGCCCGATCGTCGCGGCCGGCTCGCAGGACAGCGCCCCCGTCGCGGCTCCGTTGCCGCCGGCCCTGCTCGGCCAGGTGGTCATGGGCCAGCCGGCCGGCACCGCCGTGCAGACCACCCCCCGCCCGGTCCAGCAGCAGGCGGCCAAGGCCGACGCCACCCGGTCGGCCCTGGCCGCGGGTGCCGCCGACGCGCAGACCTGCACGCCGGCCGACTTCGGCAGCCGCAGCGGCGCCGCGCTGGTCTCCTTCATCGAGGCCTCGACCACGACCTGCGTCAACACGCTGTTCAACGTCACCGGCACCGACGCGGGCAACATCTTCAAGGAGCAGCAGATGCTCACCGTCGCCAAGGCCTTCCAGGGCCTGGCGACCACCTACACCGGTGACAACTCCACCGGCATCTGGCAGTTGGTGCTCTTCCTGCGCGCCGGCTACTACGTCCAGTCCTACAACGCGGGCGCCGTCGGTCCCTACACCGCCGCGCTCACCGCCGCGACCAAGGCCGGCCTCGACGCCTTCTTCGCGAGCAAGCACTGGAACGACGTCAGCGACAACAACGGCACCGTGCTCTACGACGTGCTCGTCCTGACCGACAGTGCCAACCTGCAGGGCACGTACCTGAACACCTACAAGCAGGTGCTGAACGGCTACAACAACTCCTACAACGCGTTCCCGAAGCTGGTGAACGCGGTCAACGCGGTGCTCTCCGCGCCGCTGTGGCGGGGCAACTGGAACGCGGACTTCGTCAGTGCGGTCAGCACCGACCCGAGCATCCTGCCCACCCTGAGCACCTTCGCGCTCAACCACAAGGACCTGCTCAGCGGTGCCAACGCCTTCCTCGACGTCAACGCGGGCAACGACCTCGCCCGGATCTCGGGCGACAACGCCACCATCGAGGCCGTCGCCAAGCCGTTGGTGAAGTCGGTGCTCGACGCCGTCCAGATCACCGGCGCCACCGGTCCGCTGTACGTGCACACCGCCTTCCAGGCGAACCAGTACGACCCCTCGCAGTGTTCGTACTACAACACCTGCAACCTGCCGGCGAAGCTCACCGCCGCGGTCCTGACCAACACGCTGACCTGTGACAACCGCAACCTGCTGGCCGAGGCCCTCTCGCCGGCGGACCTGGCCGCGGTCTGCGCCAGCCTCCGCGGTGAGGACACCTTCTTCCACAACATGGTCAAGGACAACGGTCCGGTCCCCGGGCAGTACGACAAGACCATCACCCTGGCGATGTTCGCCAACCAGGCCGACTACCTGACCTACTCCTGGGCGATCTTCGGCAACTCCACCAACAACGGTGGCCAGACGGTCATGGACCCGACGGACCCGGCCAACCAGGCCGTGTCGGTGATGTACCAGAAGTCCTGGATCGACGGCTTCACCGGCAACGTGTGGAACCTCAACCACGAGTACACGCACTACCTCGACGGCATCTACGACATGAAGGGCAACTTCGGCACCGAGATCTCGGTGCCGAACATCTGGTGGATCGAGGGCGTCGCCGAGTACGAGTCCTACGCCTACCGCGGCACCACCGACACCCAGGCGATGACCGAGGCGGCCAAGCACACCTACAAGCTCAGCACGATCTTCCAGAACACCTACGACAACTCGGACTCGACGCGGGTCTACCCGTGGGGCTACCTCGCGGTCCGTTACATGTTCGAGAAGCACCCGGCGGACGTCACCGCCATGCTGAACCACTTCCGCACCGGTGACTACCAGGGCGGCTACGCGGTCTACAACGGCATCGGCACCGCCTACGACGCCGACTTCGACAGCTGGCTCACCAGCTGCGCCGCCGGCGCCTGCTACGCCGCGGGCCCGACGTCCCTGTTCGACCAGTCGGTCAACGGCGCCACGGTCACCCTGACCGACCGGTCCGTCGTGACCAACAGCACCTCCCAGATCACCGGCTGGCACTGGAGCTTCGGCGACGGCACCACCGCCGACCAGCAGAACCCGACCCACACCTACGCCGCCGCCGGCACCTACACGGTCGACCTGACCGTCACCGACGCCGCCGGCAAGACCGCCAGCACCCCGACCTCGGTCACCGTGACCGTCGGCAGCGGCGGCACCACCCTGCCGACCTGCACCGACGCGCGCACCGACGCGATGGGCCAGAACTGCTCCCGGGCCAACCGCGCCGAGGCCGCCGGCAACAGCGACTACATGTACATCTACCTGCCGGCCGGCACCAGCACGCTGAAGGTCACCACCTCCGGCGGCACCGGCACCCTGTCCCTGTACTACAACCCGACCACCTGGGCGTCGCCGAGTGCCTTCACGGCCTCGTCCACCCAGCCGGGTACCACCCAGAGCCTCACCGTCACCAACCCGACGGCCGGCTACCGCTACATCAGCCTCTACGCCAACACCAGCTTCAGCGGCGTGACGGTCAGCACCCAGTTCTGACCCGGCCTCACCGACGGGCAGTCACGGCGGCGGTTCACCGCCCCGTGGCTGCCCGTCGTGCTGTCCGGGGTCCGGGGGTGAGGAGCGGGGGCCCGGGTCCTGCCGGTGGCGGGGCGGACGGCTACGCGGGCGCGCCCGGGTGGCGGATCCAGCGGGCCAGGGTGGCGACGAGATCGGCGTCGAGCTTGGCCAAGCGCCGCAGCCGGCCGGTGTCGCCGACCTCCAGCGGGACGTCGGCGTCGGCCAGGGCGGTGGCCAGTTCGGCCCACGACGAGGCGAAGGCGTCGATGTGCAGGGTGTCGGACGCCTCCTCGACCGGTGCGGTCGCGGCTGCGGGTGGCGGCGGCGGGGGAGCGTGCTTCGCCCAGGCCCGGCGGGGGTCGGCCGGCAGGGTGGAGGAGCCGTGTCGGGTCACTCCCACTCAACCCCCGGCGGGGGCCGCCGGGCACGCCGCGGCCGCGGATTCACCCGGGCGAGTGAGCCGAGCCCGGCCGGCACCCGGCCCCCGAATGGTTATGGCATGACCCTTTCAATGCCAGGGGTTTACTGTCAGGCTTTTCTCCTGGCCCCAGGGGCGGGGGAGGGCGACTCGACGGCCCCACCTGACGGCATGTCATCTTCCCGGTGACAACGCCCCCTCCTCCCGAGCGGCCACCAGCTGTCCCCACCAGCTGTCCCCCGAGAGGATCCGATGAGCAGCATGAGCAACAGACTCCTCCCCGTCCTCGCCGGCGCCGCGCTCCTCGCGGCCGCCGCGGTGACCGTGCCCGCCACGGCGGCGTCGGCCACCACGGCCCCGGCGCACGCGGCGTCGGCCGCCGACTGCACGCCCACCCAGGTGGTGGCCAACGGCGGTTTCGAGAGCGGAACCTCACCCTGGACCGGGTCCACCGCCGTGATCACCAACCGGGCCGGCCAGAGCGCCCACGGCGGCAGCTCGTTCGCCTGGCTGGACGGCCGCGGCTCCACCCACACCGACACCCTCGCGCAGAGCGTGACCGTGCCGACCGGCTGCAGCACCGCCACGCTGAGCTTCTGGCTGCACATCGACACCGCGGAGACGACCACCTCGGTCGCCTACGACAAGCTGACCGCCAAGATCGGCGGCACCACGCTGGCGACGTACTCCAACCTGGACGCCCGCTCCGGCTACCTGCAGAAGTCCTTCGACGTCTCCTCGTTCGCCGGTCAGACCGTCACGCTCTCCTTCAGCGGCGTGGAGGACCCCAGCCTGCAGACCAGCTTCGTGGTGGACGACGTCGCGCTGAACACCTCGGGCGGCGGGACCACCCCGCCGCCCGACGCCACGCGCACGCCCGCCTCCCTCGGCTACACGGTCAACCTGACCAGCGACAGCACCGGCGGCAGCTGGACGGGCCACGAGAGCGCGACGTTCAGCAACGCCTCGCCCACCGCGCTGAGCGAGGTGTACCTGCGGCTGTGGGACAACTACCACGGCAGCTGCCCCAGCACGCCGATCACCGTCACCAACGTGACCGGCGGCACCGCGGCGGCGCTGACCGTCGGCTGCACCGCGCTCAAGATCACGCTGCCCACGCCGCTGGCGCAGGGTCAGAGCGGCTCGATCGGCTTCGACCTGGGCATCACCGTGCCGGACGGCGCCGACCGGTTCGGCCGTGACGGGGCGTTCAGCTTCATCGGCAACGCGCTGCCGGTGCTGGCGATCCGGGACGCGGCGGGCTGGCACCTCGACCCGTACACCAACAACGGTGAGTCCTTCTACTCGCTCGCCGCCGACTTCACCGTCACCCTCGACCACCCCTCCGGCCTGCTGGTGCCCGCTACCGGGACCTCGGTGGACACCCCCGGCGCCGCCGGACGGACCGTCACCAAGGCGACCGCCGGCCAGGTCCGCGACTTCGCCTGGGCCGCCGGACCGTTCAGCCGGATATCGGGCACCTCGCCGGCCGGCGTGAAGGTCAACGTCTACTCGGTCAGCGGGATCAGCTCCGCCAGCGCGCAGTCGATGCTGAGCACCTCCATCTCGGCCATCGACGCGCACGCCCAGCGCTTCGGCGCCTACCCGTACGGCGAGGTGGACGCCGTCCTGGACAACAACTTCTGGTTCGGCGGGATGGAGTACCCCGGCTTCGTCCTCGACCTGGTCAGCACCACCGCGCTCACCCACGAGCTGGGCCACCAGTGGTTCTACGGCATCGTCGGCGACGACGAGTACAACAGCCCGTGGCTGGACGAGGCGTTCACCGACTACGCCACCGACCTCGCATTGGGCAGCACCGGCTCGGGCTGCTGGAACAGCGTCTCCTGGGCCTCCACCGCCGAGAAGATCACCGACTCGATGGCCTACTGGGACGCGCACTCCTCGCGCTACTCCACCGTGGTCTACGACTACGGCAAGTGCGCCCTGCACGACCTGCAGCGCGTGCTCGGCGACACCGCGATGACCAAGCTGCTGCACGACTACGCGCAGTCGCACTGGTACGGCGTCTCCACCACGGCCGAGTTCAAGGCCGCCGCCCAGGCGGCCACCAGCACCGACCTGACGTCCTTCTGGACGCAGCACCGCATCGAGGGCTGACCGCCTCGCGCCCGGCACGTGTCCCGCCCGGTGCCCGCACCGGGCGGGACACGGAGC
>NZ_BAAALF010000067.1:0-13656 GCF_039528135.1 Kitasatospora nipponensis
CCGGCTCGCCGATCTCGGCGTGAGCCGGACCTGACCTGGCGGCGCTCCACCGCCATCGCCGGACCCCCGCCCCCGCCGCCCGCCCGCGTACCCGGCCGGTGCGCCCGCACCCGCGGCCGCGCCCCAACGCCGCACGCCCGCCCGCGGCCTCCCCTCCCGCCGCTCCGGAGCACCGCCATGTCCACCGACCTCGTCCCCACCCCCGCTCCCGCCGCCCCGCGCACCACCGCGCTGACCGCCCGGTGCGAGGGGCTGGCACCGCCCCCGCCCCCCCCTCCCCCCGCTCCGGACCCCCGCCATGTCCCCCCCCCCCCCCCCCCCCCCCGCCCCCCCCCCCCCCCCCACCACCCCCCTGACCGCCCGGTGCGAGGGCCTGGCCCGCCGCCGGCTGCACGCCTGCGTCGGGATCAGCCCGTTCAACGGCTACTTCCACGCCCAGCGGATCGCCGAGCTGGCCCGCTGGGCGCTGGAGGGCTTCGACGACGTGCACTTCTTCGTCCCGGACACGCTCGCCGCGCACACCCTGGAGGCCGTCGGCTACCCGCCCGAACGCGCCGCCTGGAAGGCCCGCCGGCAGGGCCAGCACGTGCGCAACAAGGTGACCACCGCGCTCACCGCCCTCGGCCTGTCCGCGCAGGCCGCGCAGGCCCGGATCCTGGCCGGCGCCACGCTGGACGCCAACGACCGCTACCGCGCGCTGCACCAGGAGGTGCGGGCGCGCTACCGGGCGGACCGCGCGTTCCGGGCCGCCTGCCTGGAGGGCGCGCACTGGGTCCTGGAGCGCCGGCTGCCCCCCGGCGCGGCGCCGACCGCCGCCCAGCGGGCCACCGCCGTGCGCTACCTGCTGGGCGAACTGCCGCTCTTCCTGGACACGCCCGGCATCGTGGGCACCGCGGAGTCGGTCTTCTGCTACCACCGCACCCCGCTCTTCCTGCGGCAGCTGTTCGGCGGGGAGCTGTCCTGCCGTCCGGTCCCCGGCCAGGGCTTCCTGGAGGTCGCCCCGCGGTGAACCGGTTCCTCCGACCCCCGACCGAAAGGCCGACACCCGCGCCATGGAACCGATCCGGCACGCCCTGTCCATCACCGCCTCGATGACCTGGGAGATCACCTGGGCGCTCATCCTGGGCTTCGCCCTGTCGGCCGTCGTGCAGGCGGTGGTCCGCACGTCCACCGTGGCCCGGCTGCTCGGCGACCACCGTCCGCGCACGCTCGCGGTCGCCTCGCTGCTGGGCATCGCCTCCTCGTCCTGCTCGTACGCGGCGGTGGCGCTGGCCCGCTCGCTCTTCCGGCGCGGGGCGGACTTCACCGCCGCGATGGCCTTCCAGATCGCCTCGACCAACCTGGTGGTCGAACTCGGGGTGATCCTGGCCCTGTTGATGGGCTGGCAGTTCACCGCGGCCGAGTTCGTCGGCGGGCCGGTGATGATCGCGGTGCTGGCCCTGCTGCTGCGGCGGCTGATGAGCGGGCGGCTGCTGCGGGAGGCCGGGGCGCAGGCCGACCGCGGGCTGGCCGGCTCGATGGAGGGGCACGCCGCGATGGACATGGCGGTGCCCGGCGAGGGGTCCTTCGCGCGCCGGCTGCTCTCCCCGCAGGGGTTCACGGCGACCTCGCACGTCTTCGTGATGGAGTGGGCCGCGATCATCCGGGACCTGGCGGCCGGCCTGCTGATCGCCGGGGCGATCGCCGCCTGGGTGCCGGACAGCTTCTGGAGCGCCTTCTTCTTCGAGGGCCACCCACTGGCCGGCAAGCTCTGGGGGCCGCTGGTGGGACCGCTGGTGGCGGTGGTCTCGTTCGTCTGCTCGATCGGCAACGTGCCGCTGGCGGTGGTGCTCTGGAAGGGCGGCATCAGCTTCGGCGGGGTGATCTCGTTCATCTTCGCGGACCTGCTGATCCTGCCGATCCTGAACATCTACCGGAAGTACTACGGCCGCCGCACGGCCCTGCTGCTGCTCGGCACCTGCTACGTGGCGATGGTGGCGGCCGGCTACCTGGTCGAACTGCTCTTCGGCGCGCTGGGCCTGATCCCGGACCAGGCGGACGCCACCGTCCCCACCGAGGGGATCAGCTGGAACTACACCACCGTCCTGAACATCGTCTTCCTGCTGCTGGCGGCGGTGCTGCTGGTCCGCTTCCTGCGCACCGGGGGCCGGCGGATGCTCGGGATGATGGGCGGCGCCCCGGTGGGCGAGCCGGCCGGCGCCGGCGCGAGGGCCACCGCCGGTTCCCCCGACGACGCGCCCGGGAACGAGGTCAGCGGCTGACCTACTGGACCCCTACGCTTCGGTCCATGACCAGTCAGCCCCCTTTCATCAGTGACGAGCAGCGCCGGGCCCGGCTCGGCGGGCGGCACCTGCTGGACCCCGCCCGCCGGGTCGACACGGTCGAGCAGGTGGCGGACGGCGTGGTGGTGCTGCACGCCTCCGACCCGGCCACCGTCTACCTCTCGGCCGGGGCCCGGCTCACCGACCCCTCGGCCGCCGAGGTGGAGCGGGCGCTCTACGAGGACGTCACGCTGGTGAAGCTGCTCTCCATGCGGCGCACCCTCTTCGCGGTCACCGAGGAGCTGGCGCCGTACGTGAGCTCGGGGGCGGCCCGGGCCATCGCGGTCAAGGAGCGGGCCGCCCTGGTCAAGCACCTGGGCCAGTTCGCCGAGGGCTGGGACGAGCCGCGGCTGGCCCGGACCGAGCAGCGGGTGCTGGCCGCACTGGCCGCCCGGGGCGAGGCGACCACCGCCGAACTGTCGGAGCTCGTCCCGGCGTTGCGCGACACGATGCTGATGGCGGCGGGCAAGCCGTACGAGGCCCGGCAGAGCGTGGGCAGCCGGCTGCTGCGGCTGCTGGCCTCGGACGGGCACGTGCGGCGCTGCCGCCCGCGCGGCTCCTGGCTGAGCACCAGCTACCCGTGGGCGCTGGTCGATCCCTGGCCCGAGGTGCCGGTGCGCGAGGCGAAGGCGGAGCTCGTACGGCGCTACCTGGCCGCCTACGGGCCGGCCACCGTCGAGGACGTGAAGTGGTGGACGGGCTGGACGCTCGGGGACACCCGCACCGCGCTGGCCGACCTCGACGCGCGGCCGGTGCGCCTGGCGGGCCCGGACGGCGGGGAGGCGGGCGGCGCGAGCGCGCTGGTGCTGCCCGGCGACGAGGACGAGGTCGCGCTCCCCGCGTCCTGGGCGGCGCTGCTGCCGGCGCTGGACCCCACCATGATGGGCTGGCGCGGGCGGGACTGGTACCTGCGGCCGCAGGACGTGCCCCTGCTCTTCGACCGGGCCGGCAACCCGGGGCCCACGCTCTGGTGGAACGGCCGGGTGGTCGGCGGCTGGGCCCAGCGGGCGGACGGCGAGCTGGTCTGGCGACTGCTCGCCGACCTGGGCGCGCAGCGCGCCGAGGCCGAGGCGGCGATCGCCGCGCAGGCCGGGCGGCTGGCCGCCTGGCTGGGCGAGGTCCGCGTCACGCCGCGCTTCCGCACCCCGCTGGAGCGGGAGTTGACCAAGTGAACCGACCGGGCCGGGGCGCTGTGGCCCCGGCCCGGTCGGGCCGTCCTGCGGTGGGTGGGTGGTCGGGGGACGGGCGGTGCGGTGACGCGGGGGCGTCGGGTCAGGCGCAGGCGACCGCGGTGCCGGGCACGTCGTAGATGCCGGACTCGTTGGCGCCGCCGGCCTGGTACTCGTCGTACAGGTAGGTGTAGAAGTCGATCCGCTCACCGCAGGGCGAGTTCGCCGCGACGGTGAAGGTGAGCGTGACCGTGGTGCTGGCGCCGACCGCGACGGGCGCGGTCTGGTGGACCACGCCGCCCGTGCTGCCGGTGTCGCAGGCGGTGGCGCTGGCGCCGCAGGCGGTGAACGAGTAGAGGGCGCCCGACTGGCTGGTGGTCCAGGTCGGCTGGATGGACTGGTAGATGAACTGCACCGGGGTGTCGTGCACGTTGGTGAAGGTCAGCGTCAGCGTCACCGAGGAGCCGGGGGTCGCGCTCGCCGTGTCGGAGGAGACCGCGAGGATCGGCGTGTCGGCGTGCGCCGGCGGCGCGGCGAAGAGCAGGCCCAGCAGGCAGGCCAGCAGGATCGACAAGCTGAACCGCTTCATGTTCACGAATGTTGTGTCCATGACCACAAAGCGTAGGGGGACGATCCCCCTGCGCGACATGCGCTCCACCCCGAGCCGTACTGGCATATGACAGTGCAGCGGACGGCAGCGGCCATTGTCTACGCTCCCCCGGGCACCTCGACCACCCCGACCCCGCCGACCCTCTAGGGTGCCCCCGCTCACTCCCGGGCACCCGGCTCCCGGCGGGTCAGCGGGCCGCGAGCAGGGTGCGCACCTCGGCGGTGATGGCCGCGCGGTTCGCCTCGAAGTCCGGACCGGTCAACTGCTGCGGATCGGCGGGCAGTCCGGTGAGCACGGGGGTGTGCAGGTGGCCACCGGGCAGCGCCGGGGCGAGCTGCTGGCGCAGCAGGTTGCTGCGGTAGGCGACCTCGTTCGAGAGGTAACCGCCGCCACCGCCCTCCACCGCGCGCGAGCCGGGGGTGGGGCCGTCCGAGCGGTCGACCGGGTCGGTGGCGCCGGCCGGGATCTCGCTGACCTCGGTGTTGAGCAGCACCGGGTACGGGCTCTGCACGGCCGCCGTCATCGCGGCGGTCGGCAGCGTGGTGGCGATGAACTGCGGCCCGGGCGCGAGGCCGGGGGCGTCCACCGGGTGCTGGTAGGTGCCACCGGAGAGCGCGCCGACGTTGTCCGGGTACGGGTCCGCCGAGCGCGCCCGGCCGGCCCACGCCTCCAGGGTGAACAGGCCGGGGTAGCCCTGGCTGATGGTGGTGATCCGGTCGGCGGCCTTCGGGCCGGGGGCCAGCCGCGGCCCGAAGGCCCGCTCCACGATGCCGTGGTCGAAGTCGGCGTAGCGCACCGGCAGGACCACCGTGCGCAGTTCGGCGAGCCGGCCGTCGGCCAGCCGCACCCGCTGCCCGTTCAGGGCCAGCGCGACGGCGCCCGACGGGTTGGCGGTGCGCAGGTCGCCGTCCAGGCCGAACGGGTCGAAGCCGCTGACGAAGACCCGCTCGATCCCGCGGGTCCCGCTGAAGGCGTTGTCGGCCAGCCCCCGCGAGGCGTCCTCGAAGCGGCTCCGCAGCTCGCCGGCGTCCACCGCGAACGTGGGTGTCCAGCGCGCCAGTTGGTCGTCCATGGTGAGCCGGGTCCAGTACAGCGGGCGGTCGTCGGCGATGGGCAGCGTGCCGAGGGGGCGGCGGCCCTGCGCGCGGTCGACCGCCGACTCCCAGAGCGCCACGCCCCAGGCGTCCAGCAGCCGGTCCGCCTCGGCGGGCGTCCGCACGCCGCACAGGGCGGCCGGGAAGCGCGCGGTGAAGCTCCCCAGGCCGCCCTCCTGGACGAACCGGCCGGCCCGCGGGTCGGCGAGGCGGGCCGCCTCGGCGTCCGCGGCCGGACGGGCCGTCAGGCAGCCGCCGCCCGCCGGCTCCCCGGCCCCGGCGGTGACGGCCGCGCTCTCGGCGGCGTGGGCGGGCAGCGGCGCGGCGAAGAGCCCGGCGGCGGTGAGGGCGGCCAGGGCCAGCGGCAGGAGGACCTGACGCGTCCTGGACATGACAGTGTGAGGGTTCATGCCATGTGACATTACATAAGATTGCGCCGTTACCGGCCGGTTTCGTCGACATCGACGCCCGGCCGGGACCGGCCCGCCGCGCGGCGCCCGGGCCGGCCGCGCCGGGTCAGCCGGCCGGGACGGCGGTGACGTCGTACAGGTGGTGCACCGGGTCGTGGATCAGGTAGCGCGCGAAGGACGCAACCGTGAAGCGGGCGCCGTCGCTGCGCGAGCCGGTGCGCTGCCACTGCTCGCCGGTCACCCGCTCGAAGCCGGCGGCCAGCAGTTCGGCGGCCGCGACCAGGTCGGCGCGGACCTGCGCGGGGTCCTGCTCGCCGTAGCGCTCGGCGACCGCGGTGGCGTCCTGGTCCCAGTTGGGGAAGCCGGGGTCGTCCTGGCCCAGCATCAGCTCCAGGCGCTGCTCGAAGATCCGGAAGACGTCGCGCACGTGGCAGGCGTACTCCAGGGGGGACCAGGTCGCGGGGCCGGGCCGGCGGCGCAACTCGTCCTCGTCGCCGGCCAGCAGGGCGGCCCAGGAGGCGGCGTTGGCGCGCACCAGCGCGGCCACCTCGGTGTGCGGCACGTTCGGCGTGTCGAAGCCGCAGTCGGGACAGGCCCGCTCCAGCACCCAGGTCCAGTCCTTGGTGTCGGGAACGATCTCGGCGGTGGCGCTCTCGGGTGTCGTCATGGATCAAGCGTGCCCGGCCCGCGGGGCCGCCGACCAGTGCCCGGGCCGCCAGCCGACGCGCAGATCCTGCCAGGGGCGCGCACCGGGCGAACGGCCGGCCCCGGGAGTGCCCTATGGTGCGCGCGCCCACAGCAGCGCGCGTCACTGTGGCTGCGCGCGCCATAGGGCGTCCCCGTGCGGCTGCCTACCGTTTCGGCCCATGGAGAGCACCCAGTGGTCCGGCGCGTTCAGCGGTCCGGGCAGCGCGCAGCGGCCGACCCCCGACCAGGAGCGGCCGCTGACCGGTCGCACCGCCCTGGTCACCGGAGCGGCCGGCGGGATCGGCCGCGCCTGCGCGCTGGCCTTCGCGGCGGCCGGGGCCCGGGTGTACGTGGTGGACCTGGCCGGCGAGCAGGCCGAGGAGGTCGCAGGCCAGGTCGGCGGCACCGCCCACGTGGTGGACCTGTCCGACCCGGCCGCGGTCGACTCGCTGCCCACCGACGCGGACATCGTGGTCAACAACGCCGGCCTGCAACACGTCGCCCCCGTCCACGAGTTCCCGCCGGACCGGTTCGCGCTGATCCAGCGGGTGATGGTCGAGGCGCCGTTCCGGATCCTGCGGCGCACGCTGCCGCACATGTACGACCGCGGCTGGGGCCGGGTGGTGAACATCTCCTCCGTCCACGGCCTGCGGGCCAGCCCGTTCAAGGTCGCCTACGTCGCCGCCAAGCACGGCCTGGAGGGGCTGAGCAAGGTGGTGGCGCTGGAGGGCGCGGCGCACGGCGTCACCAGCAACTGCGTCAACCCCGGGTACGTGCGCACCCCACTGGTGGAACGTCAGATCGCCGACCAGGCCGCGGCCCACGGCATCCCGCCCGAGGACGTGGTCCGGCAGGTGATGCTCGACCGCACCGCGATCAAGCGGCTGATCGAGCCCGACGAGGTCGCCCAGGCCGCGCTCTGGCTCTGCTCACCCGCCGCCGGATACGTCACCGGCACCTCGCTGGTGCTGGACGGCGGCTGGACGGCGCACTGACCCCCGCGGTGCGCCGGCTCCACCCCTCCACTCCTCCCCCCGTTCCCCCTTCCCCCCTCTCTCACCAGGACGGTCACCATGGCCAGCGCCACCGACACCGTGCCCCCACTCGCCAGACCCGGCGCCCTCGCCCGGGTGGTCGGCGCCAGCCTGATCGGCACCACCATCGAGTGGTACGACTACTTCCTCTACGGGACGGCGGCCGCCCTCGTCTTCGGCAAGGTCTTCTTCCCGACCGCGGACCCGCTCACCGGCACCCTGCTCTCCTTCCTCACCTACGCGATCGGCTTCGCGGCCCGCCCGCTGGGCGCGCTGGTCTTCGGTCACTTCGGCGACCGGATCGGCCGCAAGAAGCTGCTGGTGGTCAGCCTGCTGATGATGGGCGGGGCGACCACGCTGATCGGCTGCCTACCGACCTACCACCAGGTCGGCGCGGCGGCCCCGGTCCTGCTGACGGCCCTGCGGCTGGTGCAGGGCTTCGCGCTGGGCGGCGAGTGGGGCGGCGCCGTGCTGCTGGTCTCCGAGCATGGGGACCAGCGCCGGCGCGGCTTCTGGGCCTCCTGGCCGCAGGGCGGCGCACCGGCCGGCAACCTGCTGGCGGCGGGCGTGCTCTCGCTGATGACCTCGGTGCAGTCGGACGCGGACTTCGTCGCCTGGGGGTGGCGGGTGCCGTTCCTGCTCTCCGCACTGCTGGTGATGGTCGGGCTGTGGATCCGCCTGTCGGTCGACGAGTCCCCGATCTTCCGACAGGCGCAGGCCGCCGCCGCGGCCCGCGAGGCCGCCGGGCCGGTGGAGCGCACGCCGCTGGTGGGCGTGCTGCGCCACCACTGGCGCGATGTGCTGATCGCCATGGGCGCCCGGATGGCGGAGAACATCTCGTACTACGTGATGACCACCTTTGTGCTGGTCTACGCCGTCCAGCACGCCCACTTCCACAAGCAGAGCGCGCTCAACGCGGTGCTGATCGGCTCGGCGATCCAGTTCACCCTGATCCCGCTCTTCGGCGCGCTCTCCGACCGGGTCGGCCGCCGGCCGGTCTACCTGGTCGGCGCGGCGGGCGTGGGCGCCTGGGCGTTCGTCTTCTTCGGACTGGTGGACACCCACGGCTTCCCGCAGCTGGTGCTCGCGGTGACCGTCGGCCTGGTCTTCCACAGCGCCATGTACGCCCCGCAGGCCGCCTTCTTCTCGGAGCTCTTCGCCACCCGGCTGCGCTACTCGGGCGCCTCGATCGGCGCGCAGTTCTCCTCGGTGGCGGCCGGCGCGCCCGCGCCGCTGATCGCCACCGCGCTGCTCAAGGACTACGGCCACGCCACGCCGATCGCCCTCTACGTGGCGATCGCCTCGGTCGTGACGCTGATCGCGGTGGCCTGCGCCCGGGAGACCCGCGACCGCGACCTGACGGCGGTGGCCCCCACCTCGGGCCGGGCCGGGGCCGGGGCTGCCGGGGCCGATCCGGGCCCGGGCCTGGCCGCGGCCGCCGGGGCCGAGGGCTGACCTGCGACCACGCGGGAACGGCAGGAGGGGTGGGACCGCCTGGTCCCACCCCTCCTCAGCGTGCGCGGCCGCTACCGCGCCGCCGCGGTCAACTGCAGGTGATGCTCAGCGAGGTGAAGACCGAGCAGCTGCGCGAGGCGCTGTCGTCGGTGGCCACCGGGTCGGTCGGCGCGCTCGCGGTGCGCGTCACGGTGGCCTTGTAGGTGCCGGTGGCCAGCAGGCCGACCGGCGCGGTGAAGTGCCGGGTCACCGAGGCGCCGTTCGCCAGGCTGCCGATGGTGCAGCTGACGCTGCCCCGGGCGGCCGTGCAGTCGCTGCTGGTGACGGTGCCCGCGGGGGTCAGCGTGGCCGTGACGGTGGCCGAGGTCGCGGGCTGGGGGCCGTGGTTGGTGATCGTCAGGACGTAGTCGATGTGCCCGTTCAGCAGGCTCGGGACGCCGGTGGCGGTCAGCGTGACGCCCAGGTCGGCGGTGGGCGGCAGGTAGGTGTAGTGGTCGGCGGCGCTCACCGCGCTGGTGCCGGCCGCGGTGGTGACCCGGACGTCGACCGTGCCCGCCGCGCCCGCGGGGGCGATGGCGGTGCAGCTGGTCGCGGTGCAGGAGACGCCGGTGGCGGCCACCGTGCCGAAGGTCACCGCGGTGGCGCCGGAAAGGTCGTTGCCGGTGACGGTGACCGCGGTGCCACCGGTGGTCAGGCCGCTGGCCGGGGTGACCACCGTGACGGTGGGCACCGGGGTCAGCACGTTCACCTGGTGCCCGCCCAGCGCGTAGGCGTGCCGGCCGTCGGGGGCGAAGGCGACCGTGACGAGCGAGCTGTCGACCGGCAGGGTGGAGGTCACGGTGGCGGTGGCCGTGGCGAGCAGGCTCACCGTGCCGTCCCCCTCGTTGGCGACGTAGGCGTAGCCGCCGTCGGGGCTGACGCCCACCCCCAGCGGGTAGGCGCCGACCGCGACGGTGGCGGTCACCGTGCGGGTCGCGGTGGCCAGCACGCTGACCGTGTTGTCGGCGCTGTTGGCCACGTACAGGTGCGCGCCGTCCGGCGCGAGGCCGAGCGCGAAGGGCTGCCCGCCGACCGGGACGCTCGCCACCAGGCTGTCGCCGGCAGTCCGGTCCAGCACGTCGACCGTGCCGCCGAACGGGCTGACCACGTAGGCGAAGTGGCCGTCCCGGGAGATCGCCAGCGCCGCCGGGTAGGCGCTCACCGCGGGGGTCGCGGTCACCGTGTTGCCGGCCGTGGCGATCACCGAGACGGTGCCCGCCTCGTTGTCGCTCACCAGCACCTGGCTGCCGTCGGGGGTGACCGCCACGCCCTGCGGACCGCCGAATCCGGTGAGCGTGGCCGAGACGGTGTCGGTGGCCAGGTCCAGCACGCTGACCGTGCCGTCGCCGCGGTCGGCCACGTACGCGTGCGCGCCGTCCGGTGTCAGCGCGATGCCCACCGGCTGCTGGCCGACCGGCACGGTGGCCAGCAGCGTGTGCGCCGCGGTGTCAATGACGCTCACCGCGTTGTCGCCGGAGTCCACCACGTACAGGCGGCTGCCGTCCGGCGCCACCGCCTGGGCGATCGGCGGGGTGCCCACCGGCACCGTCGCCGTCACCACCGAGGGCGGCGTCGCGGCGGCCAGCGCGGAGCCCGCCCCCGCTGTCGACCCGAGCAGCACGCCCAGGCAGGCGCCGAGCGCGACGCGCCCCCGCCATCCTGCGTGCGCGCGGGAGTTCAGCCTGTCCAGCCTCATGTCATACCTTTCCGGAACATCGCCTGACACCTGCCGGCGTGCGATATGTGCACCATGTGCCGATGAGCGGTGGAACCCGAGCAGGCTAGATGAGGATCAGTCACCACGGCAGCGGAACCTACGAGTTGCTCCCACCACGGCTGCCGGCCGGGGTGTCCGGCCAGGCCAGCGGCACTCAGCGGGCGTCCAGCCGGCGTTCGAACAGCGCTCGGGCGGCCGGAGGGGCGGCCCGCCGGGCGGCGATCCCTGTGGGTGCGATCCGTTTGCCGGGAGCGCGGGACGGAGGGCCGGGGGCCGAGTGGACGCACCGGTGGGCGAGGCAGCGGGGCAAACAGCCACCAAACGGATAATTTCGGTCGGCAACAGTCCGCCGGCCCAGGAGTGCCCTTGCCCGCCAACCAGCGTCCCACCCAGGCCACCGCGCGACAGGTCCTGCGCAACCCGCGGGTCTGGGTGGTGCCCACCGTCCTGGTCGGGCTGCTGTCCCTGCTGCTCTCGCTGGTCTACATGGGCGGCATCCTCAACCCGCGCGGCCACCTGCACCGGATGCCGATCGGACTGGTCAACGCCGACCAGGGCGCCGTGGTCGCCGGCCGGCCGACGAACCTGGGCGCCCAGATCACCACCGGCATCGCGACCGCGCCCGATCCGGGGCAGCAGGTCTCCTGGCGCCAGCTGGACCAGGCCGGCGCCGCCGAGCAGCTCGCCGCGGGCAAGCTCTACGCCTCCCTGGAGGTGCCGGCCGGCTTCACCGCCGCGGTGGCCGCCCTCGGCGAGACCAGCCGGCCCGGCGCGGTGCGGCCCACCATCACCATCTACACCAACCCCGGCGCCGGCAGCCTGGCCTCCTCGCTGGCCACCTCGATCGCCCAACAGGCGGCCCACGGCGCCTCCCTGCACCTGGGCACCGCGCTGACCGCGAGCCTGCCGCAGCAGGGCGCGGCGGCCAACAACGCCGAGGTCTTCCTGCTCGCCGACCCGGCCGCGATCCAGGTGACGGTGGGGCACCCGATCGGCAACCACAGCGGGCTGGGCCTGACCGCCTTCTACTACACGCTGCTGCTGGTCCTGTCGGGCTTCCTGGGCGCCAGCATCATCAGCAACGGCGTGGACGTCTCGCTCGGCTACGCGGCCAGCGAGTTCGGGCCGATGCGCACCCAGCTGCCCACCGTGCCGATCAGTCGCACCCAGACCCTGGCGATCACCTGCGTGATGTCGGTGGCCCTGTCGATCCTGACATCGAGTCTGGTGATGCTGGCCTGCGTGGGGATCCTGGGCATGGACGCCTCGCACCTGCCGCTGCTGTGGATCTTCTCGGTCTGCGCCTCGGCCGCGGTCGGGCTCGGCGTCCAGGCGCTGCTGGCCGCCTTCGGCGGGATCGGCCAGCTGATCGCCATGTTCGTCTTCATCGCGCTGGCGCTGCCCTCCTCCGGCGCGACCATCCCGCTGCAGGCGCTGCCGACCTTCTACCGGATCCTGTCCGAGTTCGAGCCGATGCGCCAACTCTCCGACGGCGTCCGGGCGATCCTCTACTTCGACGCGCAGTCGGGGTCCGGCCTCTACCGGGCCTGGTTCATGATCGCGGTCGGTGTGGTGGCGGCGCTGGTCTTCGGCTTCGGCATGACCCGCTACTACGACCGCAAGGGCCTGCACCGGGTCCACCCGGAGCCCGAGCCGGCGCCGGCCGCGGCCACCGCGGGCGGCGAGCCGGCCTGACCCGGAGGCGGCCTGGGGATGCGCTAGAACATCGCCCCGTTGGCGCGCACCGTCTGCCCCGAGACCCAGCCGGCCTCCTCGCCGACCAGCCAGCCGACCACCGGGGCGATGTCCTGCGGCAGCCCGAGCCGGCCGCGCGGGCTGTGGTGGGTGGCGGCCTCGATGGACTCGGCGCTCTCCGCCGCCCGGTAGAAGGAGTCGTCGATCGGTCCGGGCGCCACCGCGTTCACCGTGATGCCCCGCCCGCCCAGCTCCTTGGCCGCGGCCAGCACCATCCGCTCGACCGCGGCCTTCGTGCCCGAGTACAGGCCGTAGGGGCCCGTCATCACCGAGGTCAGCGTGGTGGAGAGGATCACGTAACGACCGTGGTCGGCCAGGTGGCGGGCGGCCGCGCGCAGGGTGAGGAAGGCGCTGCGGGTGTTGAGGTCGATCATGCGGTCGAACTCCGCGTCGGTGACCTCGGCCAGCGGCTTCTTCAGCACCGCGCCGGGCGTGTGGACCACGATGTCCAGCCGGCCGTGCCGCTCCAGCACGCCGGCGAAGAGCGCCGTCACGTCCGCCGACACCGCGGCGTCGGAGCGGACCGCCTCGGCCACCACGCCGAAGGCGGCCAGTTCGCGGCGGGTCCGCTCGGCGGCGTCCTCGTCGTTGGCGTAGCTGATGACCACGCTCGCGCCGCGCTCGGCGAGCCGGCGGGCGCAGGCCGCGCCCTGGTTGCGGCTGCCGCCCACCACCAGGGCGACCTTGCCGGTGAGGTCGCGCGGGCCGGTCTCGGACATGCTGTTCCCCTCGTGGACTGCGGTGTCGGTGCCTGCGGCCATCGTCGCCGCCCCGGCCGGTGACGGGGAAACAGCGACCGCTTGGGGCCCGCCACAACGGCCGCCTGTGGCCGGGCGGGGAGGGCGGCACGGCGAGAGGGATACTGCTGGCTGCTCCAGTTCCCTGTTGCCCTGCTGCCCTGCTGCCCGCCCGATCGCACCCGAGGTGAACCACGATGTCCCGCGAGATCGTCAGCGGCCCCGACCTGCCGGTGCACGGCCCCTACTCCCCCGCCGTGCGGGTCGGCGGCCTGCTCTTCGTCTCCGCCCAGCCCGGCCTCGACCCCGCCACCGGCGCCGTCCCAGCCGGCGGCGTGGACGCCGAGTGCCGCCAGGCGCTGCGCAACCTGGAGCGGGTGCTCACCGCGGGCGGCAGCGGCCTGGCGCTGGTGGCCCGCACCACGCTCCTCTACACCGACCCGGCCGACCTGCCGGCGATCAACGCGGTCTACGCCGAGTTCTTCCCGGCCGACCCGCCGGCCCGCTCGGCGGCCGTGGTCACCCTGGCGGCGGGCCGCCGGCTGGTCGTCGACGCCATCGCGGCCGTGGCCGACGGCGACCGCTGAGCGGTCCGGCGGGGTCGGCCGAGCGCACGGGTGAGGGCCCC
>NZ_BAAALF010000067.1:13666-39113 GCF_039528135.1 Kitasatospora nipponensis
GTCACTCCCCCAGGAGTGACGGGCCCTCACACTCGGGGCCTGCCGGGCGTCAGCCGGTGAAGGCCGCCAGGCCGTTCGGGGTGCCGAGGCCGGTCGGGCCGTCGTAGCCCGCCACGCCGGTGCAGAGGTAGGACGGCGAGCAGGTGGTGGTGGAGCCGCTGGTCACGTCCCAGAGCGAGCTGCGGTGCGCGTAGGCGTCGGCCGCCGGGATGGCGGCGCTGGGGGTGCCGGCGTGGGCGTAGACCGCGGCGATGATCGGCGAGGCGACGCTGGTGCCACCGTAGACGTTCCAGCCGGAGCCGCCGTAGGTCTGGTAGACCGCGACACCGGTGGCCGGGTCGGCGACCGCGGAGACGTCCGCGACGGTCCGCTTCGAGCAGCCGGTGTCGGTCTGCCAGGACGGCTTCGCGTCGTAGGCCGAGCAGCCGGAGCCGGCGCCCTCGGTGCTGCTGGTGGACCACACCGACTCGGTCCAGCCACGGGCGTTGGTGGCCTTCTTGAGCGCGGTGCCACCGACGGCGGTGACGTACTTCGAGGCCGCCGGGTACTCCACGCCGTAGCCCGAGTCACCGGAGCTGGCGGTGATCGCCACGCCCGGGTGGTTGAAGTAGCTGGAGTCGTAGCTCGTGTCGCTGGAGGACTCGCCGCCGCCGTAGCTGTTGGAGACGAACTTGGCGCCCAGCTTGACCGCCTCGTTGACCGCGGTGCCCAGGTTGGTCATGCTCGCGGTCTTCGCCTCGACCAGGATGATGTGGGCGTTCGGCGCGATCGCCGAGACCATGTCGAGGTCGAGCGAGATCTCGCCCGCCCAGCCCGAGTTGTTGGCGGGCAGGCTGGTGGTGCTGCCGGTCTGGCTGACCTTCTTGAAGCAGCCGTTGGCGGTGGTGCAGGCCGGCAGGCCGTACTGCGAGCGGTAGACCGCCAGGTCGGACTCGGCGTTGGGGTCGTTGTAGGCGTCCACGATGGCCACCGTCTGGCCGGAGCCGCCCGCCGGCAGGTTGTAGGCGCTGCGCAGGTCGGCGGGCCCGAAGCCGGCCGGGGTCGCGTTGGGCGTCACACCGAGCGGGCTGATGTGCTGGACCACGCTGGTGACCCTCAGCGCGTTGCAGGACATGGTGTCGCCGGCCGCCAGGGTCGCGCAGGAACGCACCCAGGAGGTGCCGCCGTTGCTGTGGACGGTGGCGCCCGTGCTGGCGTCGGCGGGCATCGCGGCGGCCAGGCCGGAGATGGCGAGGGCGGCGGTGCCGGTGAGGGCCATCGCGATGCGGCGGGCCCGGGCGGTGGTGGGGGAGCTGAACAACGAACTGCCTCCTGTGGCTGGGGTGAACCGGGGGCGTTGCGTGCGGGGACCACCCACGGGCGGGTGTGACCCGTGGGCATGGGGGTGGTCGTGAGCTGCCCGAATCACCGTTCGGTCGGGTGGCTCGCGACGAGGCTAGCCAGGCATGAGCAGGCCAACAAGAGTTAGGACATGATTCAACCTTCGGTTTACCTGGGAGGCCTGACCTGGCCTCAGCCGGTGCCCGGCCGTAACCCGCGGGGCCGCCTCGCGGTAACGAATCCCTGCTCAGCGGCCCTGCGTCCACGATGCGGACGGGACCCGGACGGAACCCGGGGAGCGTCGCACACCCGGGCGATCGACTAGTACCATCACACGGCACTTCGACTGCCCCTCAAGTACCGCTGACCGCACCGTTCGTACGGACCAGAAGCCCCGGGCCGTCCCAGGAATGCGGCGGGTCCGGGCAGATCCCAGGAGATTCGTTGGCCCGCAAACCACGCCCCATCGATCCGGCCGAAGGCCCGCTGCAGGCGTTCGCCCACGACCTGCGGACGGTCCGCGAGGAGGCCGGCAACCCCACCTACCGCGCCCTCGCGGCGCTCGCCGGCTTCGGCGCCAGCACCCTGAGCGACGCCGCCGGCGGCATGCGGCAGCCGAGTCTGGAGGTGACGTTGGCCTACGTGGGGGCGTGCGGCGGCGACATCCGGCTCTGGCAGCGGCGTTGGGAGGAGCTGAACCGCACGCTGGCCGCCCAGCGCGCGGAGCTCCGGCCGGACGGCACCGGTGGTGCGGACGGCACCGGCGGCAGCGGCGCGGACGGCACCGACCAGGCGACCGCGCCGGTGGACGGGACGCCGGACGGGCCGTCGGCCGAGCAGGACGTCGAGCAGGTCCGCATCTCCGTCGACGAGTTGCACGGCAGACCCGCCGACCGGCGCCGCTGGTCGAGACGGTCCGGCCTGGTGGCGGTCGCCGCGGCGGTGGCCGTCAGCTGCGGCCTGCTGGGGGCTCAGCTGCACCCATCGGGCAAGGCCGTGCACGCCCCGTCCCCCTGTGCGATCGCCACCGCCGTGCCGAGTCCGGGGACGGTCTCCGCGGCCGGCCCGTCCGGCACCTCCACCGACCCCGCCGCCGTTGCCACCGCTGCCACCCCCGGGCCGGCGACGCCCGCTCCGGTGCTCTTCACCGGGATGAGCTACGGCAGCGGCGCCCACGTCCGGGCCGGCGCCAGCCTCAACGCCTCGCTGCTGCGCACCGTGCCGGCCGGCTGCCCCCTGCCGTTCGTCGGCTACTGCGTGGGCGACGTGGTGCACGACGCCACCGGCGGCTCCGACGACATGCGCTGGTTCGAGCTCCAGGGCGGCGGCGTGGTCGCCTCGGCGGTCGTGCACGGCAACCCGCCCAGCTCGCTGGCGCCCACGCGGTGCGCCGACGACGTGCCGATGCCCACCTCGATCGCGCTGACCATCACTCAGCAGGGTCCCGACGGCAACACCGTGGACCTGACGGCCACCGGCCCGAACCTGGGCATCGTCGGGTTCGCGGCCTACTTCGCGGCCGGCGGCACCGAGACGAAGCCCATCTGGCACTCGCTCGGCATGAACAGCAGCGTGGTCACCGGGTTCGCGTCGCTGTGGCGGCTGGGCCCGTTGTGGCCGGGCCCGGCCGCCCCGAGCAGCACGGCGGGCCCGGGCGAACCCAGCGGCCCGGCCGGCCCGGGCACGCCGCCGGGCACGCCGCCCGCCACACCGCCCGCCACGGATCCGGCGGCCTCCGGTCCGCCACCGGCGGGACCGCAGGCGGCGCAGGCGCCGATCACCGTGGTGGCGCCGGCCTGCCTGGGCGGCAGCGGACCCACCGGCACGGTCGACGCGCGGCTGCTGCCCCCACCCGGTGCCCCCGCGCAGCCGGCCGAGCTGGATCCGCAGCAGCTGGCCACCGCCGCCCAGGCCGCCTGCCAGTACCCGGGCCCCAACCGGAGCTGACGCCGCGCCGGCACGGCAGGCCGCACAGCGGGCCGGACCGATCGGAGCGGAACATTCCGCTCCGATCGGTCCGGCCCGCCGCGGCGTTGTCCGGAATTGATTGACCAGCCCTTCCACCCGCTCCCGGACAACCCCACCGGGGACTAGAACTGACCGCTGGGCATGATCAACCACCTCGGTCAGGGAGCGTGCAGACGTGGAATTCGGGATCCTGGGTCCGCTCCTGGTCCACGACGGCCACGAGGTCCGGGCCGTCCCGGCGGCCAAGCAGCGCGTGCTGCTGGCGGCCCTGCTGGTCCGCCCCGGCCAGCTGGTCCCCGCGGGGCTGCTCGCCGAACTGCTCTGGGACGGCACCCCGCCGCCCACCGCGGCCACCACCCTGCGCAACTACGTGATGCGGCTGCGGCACCGCCTCGGCCTGGCCGCCGACCGGCTGGAGACGCACGGCGGCGGCTACCGGCTGCGGGTGGCTCCGGGCGAGCTGGACGTGCAGCGGTTCACCGGGCTGCGAGACGCCGGCGCGGCCGCGCTGCGCGAGGGGAACTGCGAGCGCGCGTCCCGCCAGCTCGCGGACGCGCTGGCGCTCTGGCGCGGCCCCGGCCTGGTCGACGTGCCCTCGGACGCGCTGCACCGCGAGGAGGCCGACCGGCTCGCCGAACTGCGCCTGGGCGCGCGGGAGCTGCGGCTGGACGCCGAACTGCGGCTGGGACGCCACCTGACGGCCACCGCGGAGCTGCAGGCGCTGACCGCGGCGCACCCCGAACGGGAGCGGTTCTGGGCGCAGCTGATGATCGCGCTGCACCTGGGCGGCCGGCAGTCGGAGGCGCTGGCGGTCTTCCAGCGGGTCCGCCGGATGCTCGCCGCGGACGTGGGGGTCGACCCCGGCGCCGAGCTGCGCGAGGTGCACCGGCGGATCCTGGACGGCGCCCCGGCCCTGTCGGCCCTGCCGGTCCGCCCGGGCCCGGGCCCGGTGGCGGACACGGCAGCGGGCGCGACAGCGGGTGCGGGTGCGGCGGCGGTGCTCGGGGCCGCGCTCCGGGTCGCGGCGGCCGGCAGGTGCCTGACCTTCACGGTCTTGAGGTCCTGGCTGCCCGTGGTGTGCGCGCCGTCGCCCCAGGCGTCGGTCAGCAGGCCGATCTCGTGCTCGTCGCGGGGGGCGTCCGGGGAGAGGGCCACGCGGAAGAGGAAGCGGGCCGCCCGCCCGTCGTCGAGGTGCCGGGCCAGCGAGGTGGTGACGGCGTCGACCACCGGGCCGCAGTACGCCTTGATCGGGAGCTGCTGCCACTGCCCACCGCTCATCACCTGCACGGTGACGTCCTTGACCCGCAGCGGGCTGCCGTCCTTGGCGTAGAAGCCGAGGCTGGGGTGGGCGTTCTCGTAGGCCTGGCCGGAGAAGTTGGCCATCTCGACACCGAACTCGCTCCAACCGCCGTCCGCCGTGACGGTGTCCGAGGCCAGCGGCAGGAAGGCGGCGGCCGGGGCCACGTGGTCGCCGGTCGGCGCCACCGTCCGCGGACCGTCCAGGCGGCCGTCCCCGCAGGCCCAGGCGGCCGGGCCACCGGGCAGCAGCGGCAGCGCGACGCTGAGGACGAAGGCGCCGGCGACGGCACCGAGCGTGACGCGACGGGAGAGCGGCGCGGCGACATTCCTCGCAGAGGCGGAGATAACGGGCATGCGCATGATGCGTTCCTTCAGGGCTCTGGCGGTGCTGACGGTGGGTGAGGTGAAGGCGACCGGCTCTCAAGCTCCCCCCGGCCTCGCCGGTCTCGCTCTCCGCGCCTTCATCCGTACAGACGTCCATCCCCGCCGGGGGTTGCAGGTGTCTTCGAAGATATTTCCGCGCGGCCCGCGGGGCAGCTCCTGAATACTGCTCGAATGGCTGAACGGAGCGTGGTCGAGAGCGTCGCCGGACCCGACGGGGTCCGGGTGCCGCCCCGGTACGCGCTGCGGCGCGACGCCTCCTTCTCGGCGCTGCTGGCCGGGGTGATCGCCATCGTCGTCTGCTACTCCGGGCCGCTGGTGGTGGTCCTGGCGGCGGCCCCCGCCGGGCACCTGGACCAGCCGCACACGGCGTCCTGGATCTGGGCCGTCTCGGTCGGCAGCGGAGTGACCGCGCTGCTGCTCAGCTGGTACACCCGGATGCCGGTGATCACCGCCTGGTCCACGCCGGGCGCCGCGCTGCTGGTCGGCAGCCTCGGTTCGTACTCCTACCCCGCGGCCGTGGGCGCCTTCCTGGTGAGCGGGGTGGCGGTGGCGGTCTTCGGCGCCACGGGGCTGTTCGGGCGACTGATCCGGGCGGTCCCGACGGGCGTGGTGAACGCGATGCTGGCGGGCATCCTGTTCGGCTTCGGTACCGACATCTTCACCTCGCTGCGCACCGCGCCCGCCGTGGTGCTGGCCGCGCTGGCGGCCTACCTGCTGGGCAGGCGGCTGCTGCCGCGCTACGCGGTGCCCGCCGCGCTGCTGGTGGGCGCGGGCGTCGCCGCCCTCACCACCGGCCTGCCGCTGCACCTGGGCGAGGGCGGCCTGACCCGCCCGGTGCTGACCTGGCCGGTCCTGGACGGCGCGGCGCTGGTCGGGCTCGCGCTGCCGCTCACCCTGGTGGCGCTGACCTCGCAGAACGCCCCCGGCCTCGGCGTCCTGCGGGCCGCCGGCTACCGGCCCGACGACCGGCTGCTGATCGGCGCGACCGGGGGGATCTCGGTGCTGCTCGCGCCGTTCGGCGGCCCGGGGGTCAACATCGCCGCGATCACCGCCGCGATCTGCACCAGCCCCGAGAGCCACCCCGATCCGCGCCGGCGCTACGTGGCGGGGATGTTGGTGGGGGTCTGCTACCTGCTGGTGGGCTGCTTCGGCGGCGTGCTGGTCAGCCTCTTCTCGGGACTGCCGGTGGCCCTGGTGGCCGTGGTGGGCGGGGTGGCGCTGCTGGGCGCCTTCCAGTCGAGCCTGGCCGCGGCCGTCGCCGAGGAGCGCGGCCGGGAGGCCGCCGTGGTGACCTTCCTGGCGACCGCCTCGGGCATGACCGTGCACGGGATCGGATCCGCCTTCTGGGGCCTGCTGCTGGGCGTCGCGACGCACCTGGTGCTCACGGCGCGTAGGGCCGGCGCCTCCTGAGGCTTCCGCGCGCCTCGGACACGTTCGGTGACTGAGCCAGTACGGTGAGATGTTCGACGGAAAGTCGGATGATCGGTTCGGACGGGGTACGTCTTGGCGACCCCCCACCCGAGCGCCCGCCGGGTGACCGGAGCACCGAGGACCGTCCGCATGGCGCCTGGCAACCCTGGCCGTCTCATCCGGAGTCTGGCCGCACTCGCCCTGCTCGCGGCAGCCGTGCTGCCTGCCGCCGTGGAACTGGCCGGACCGGCCCCGTTCGCCGCGATCAGCCCGCTCTCCGGCGCGACGACCGACCGCGCCGCACCACCGCGTTCGGCCCTCGCCCAGGTCCAGGCCCGGCTGCGCGCCGTCGGCGCGGCGCCCACCGTCGACATACGCCGCACGGGTGATCCGGCCAACCGGATCACCCTGGTGCTGCTCGGCGACGGCTACACGGCCGCCCAGCAGGACCTCTTCAGCCGGCAGGCCGACCAGGCCTGGCGGGCCCTGATGGACATCGAGCCGTTCCGCACCTACCAGGGCTTCTTCAACATACGGCGGGTCGAGGTGGTCTCCCCGACCCCCGGCATCGCGGAGGCGGACAACAAGGGCCGCCGGCCCGGCACCCCGCTCGGCATGCACTTCTGGTGCGAGGGCACCGCCCGGCTGCTCTGCGCGGACGAGGCCGCCACCGCCCGCCTCGCGGGCGAGGGGAGCGGCCCGCAGTACCTGATCGCGCTGGCCAACTCCAGCGAGTACGGCGGGGCCGGCGGCACCGGGGTGACCACCCTGGCGGGCGGCAGCCCGGACGCCGGCCGGATCATCCAGCACGAGATAGGCCACACCGTGGGCGACCTCGGCGACGAGTACGACAGCGCCCCCAACGACGCCGACTACCCCAACCTCTCCAACCAGGGCGAGGACGTGATGCGCCGCGACCACCTGAAGTGGTGGCGCTGGCTGGGCGCCCAGTCGCCGGACGGCGGCGGCACGGTCGGCGCCTACCGCAGCGCCAACGGCGTCTACCGCCCCACCGCCGACTCGGTGATGCGCACCCTGGGCGGCAGCTACAACCTCCCCTCCCGGGAGGCGATCCTGGAACAGATCTACCGCCGGGTGGACCCGGTCGACTCGGCCGAGCCGACGCCCGGCGAGGTGACCGGCCGTCCGCGCCTGACCGTGCACCCGCTGCCGCTGGCCGGCGGCCGGAGCCTTCAGGTGGACTGGAAGGTGGACGGACGCCCGCTGCAGCCGCAGTCCCCCGACCACACCTGGTACGACCCGACCGCCCTGCCCCTGCTGCCCGGCCAGCGGGTCACGGTGACCGCCACCGTCCGGGACACCACCGACTGGGTCCGCGACGAGGCGTTCCGCGACCAGCGGATGACACGGGTGGTGAGCTGGGTGCTCACGGGGTGAGCGGGGGCCCGGCCGGTGGCCGCCGGGCGGGCCGGGTGCCCACCCGAGGGGGGTCGGCAAATGATGGGATGACTAGTCTGGGCGCACTATGACCGGAGACCACGTCCCCGCCGGCGCCACCCGCTCCCCGTCCGTCCCCGGCCCCCGACTCCCCGCGGTCGGCGGTGACGCCGGCATCGCCACCGTCGTCCCGGTCGCCGCCGTGGTCCCGGTCGGTGCCGACGCCGGCGCGCCGCCGCAGGCTCCGCCCGGTGGCCGGGCCGCCTGGTGCGCCTGGGCGATCGGCGTCAGCGTCTACGTGCTCGCGGTGATCCACCGCACCAGCCTGGGCGTCGCCGGACTGGACGCCGCCCAGCGGTTCAGCGTCGGCGCCTCGGCCCTCTCCACCTTCTCGATCGTCCAGGTCCTGGTCTACGCGGCCATGCAAATCCCGGTCGGCCTGCTGGTCGACCGGTTCGGGCCGCGCCGGGTGCTGCTGCTGGGTGTCGTCCTGCTCAGCGCCGGACAGCTCGGCTTCGCCCTCAGCACCTCCTTCGGACCCGCGCTGGCCTCGCGCGCCGTGCTCGGCTGCGGGGACGCGATGACCTTCATCAGCGTGCTGCGGATCGCCGCCCGCTGGTTCCCCGCCGCCCGCAACCCGCTGGTCGCCCAGCTCACCGGGCTGGCCGGGATGGGCGGCAACCTGGTCACCACGGTGGTGCTGGCCCAGGCCCTGCACACCGAGGGCTGGACCACCACCTTCACCGCCACCGCGCTGCTCGGCGTCGGCGTCTTCGCGCTGGTCGCGCTGCTGCTGCGGGAGGCGCCGGGGACGGCCGGACCGCGCGGCACCGACGCCGCCGCGCGCCCGGAGCGGGCGCCGGTGCTGACCCAGATCCGGCACTCCTGGCGCGAGCCCGGCACCCGGCTGGGCCTGTGGGTGCACTTCACCACCCAGTTCCCCGGCAACGCCTTCGCGCTGCTCTGGGGCCTGCCCTACCTGGTCGAGGGCCAGGGGATGACCCGTGCCGAGGCGGGCGGGCTGCTCACCCTGCTGGTGTTCAGCAACATGTTCTTCGGGCTGCTCTTCGGGCGGCTGCTCAGCCGCGGCCCGCGCGCCCGGATGCCGATCGTGCTGAGCGTGATCGCCGCCACCGGCGCCTGCTGGGCGCTCGCGCTGGCCTGGCCGGGCGGCCACCCGCCGCTCTGGCTGCTGGTGCTCGTGCTGGTCGTGATGGGCAGCAACGGCTCCGCCTCGCTGGTCGGCCTCGACTACGCCCGCTCCTACAACCCCTCCCACCGGCTGGGCACCGCCTCGGGGATCGCCAACATGGGCGGGTTCATCGCGACCATGGTCACCCTGCTGGGCATCGGCGTCCTGCTCGACGCCGTCTCCCCGGCCGGCGGCGCCGGCTACTCGGCGCAGGCGTACCGGGTGGCGTTCTGCTGGATGTACGTGCCGCTGGCGGTCGGCACGGTGATGATCCTGCGGCTGCGCGCGAGGCTGCTGCGGAGGGCTGCGGAGGGTTTCTGACCTGCGAAGGGGGTGGCAACCCTCAGTTCAACTGAGGGTTGCCACCCCCCGTGTTCAGGCCGCTCGGAAGCGCAGCAGGGCGGCGATGTTCCGCGGGCTGCCGTGGATCCGGGCGTCACCGATCTCCGCCACCACCTGCTCCGGCGCCGGGTCCGCGGTGGACGGGCCGGCCGGCGCCGGCCCGGGCTCCGGGGGCGGCGCCGCGGGGTCGGCCCGGGGCGTGACCCGCAGTCGGCGGGCCAGCTCGACCAGCTTCAGCCGCCCGCAGCCCGGCACGAGCCGGCTGCCCCGGATCCCGACCCGCTCCTCGGCCGGACAGGCGAAGAACGGCCCGAACGGCGGCCCGCTGTCCTCACCGGGGGCCGGCAGTCCGGGGACCATCTCGCCGTGCGGGCAGTGCACGGTCCCGTCCGAGTGGACCCGGATGTCGGACAGGTCCTCGCGCCCGACCTCCGCCACCACCTCCACCCGCTGCCCGACCGCCTCCGCGAGCGTCTCGGCCATTCGCCGGCGCTGGGTCGGCACGTCGGTGTCACCGCGCCGCACGGAGGGGAGCAGGTCGTGGGTGACCCACTCCTGGAAGGGGGCGGCGTTGGGCTTCCGCGACCTCATGATCAAGGTGTAGAGGCCGGACTCGTTGACCACGTTCAGGTGCGGGTTACTGTTGGTGTAGGGCAGCCCACCTGCGGAAACGCCCCCGCCCTCACTTGAAGTTAGGGCGGCCGAGTGCATGTCGACGACTCGCGTGTCGGCCTCCGGGAGCAGCTTGCCGGTCTGGCTCGGGTTCACGCGGCCGAGGATCCGGCAGACGTCCGCCGTCACGAACCAGGGCTCGCCGTCGATCATCACCACCCGGATCGGTTGGCCCGTGACCGGGAAGCTCATCTTCACCAACACCATGCCGGTGTTGTCCATGGCGGATCCCACTCCTTCGATTGACGATGGGATATGCCAGGGTCAACGAGGCCGAACGGGTGAGGTACTGGTGTGGCGCGACCGCGCGGGTGTGCGAGGCGCGCCACCCCGCGCGCGGTCATACGTGTACGCCAAAACGGTTGTAACGCCCTGACGGCGTGTCGCTGTGGCGCCTGTCAGCCCGTCAGTGGGTCAGCACGAAGTTGGCCAGGATCCGGTTGGCGAGTTCGGTGTCGCCCGCGACCTCCACGGCGCCCGCGGGCAGGGCGTCCGGGCGGACCCGGCCGGTGGCCAGCCGCAGGTAGGTGTCCCAGTCGAGGGTGAAGCGGACGTCGGGGCCCAGCGCGATGGTGCTGTCGATGGAGCCGCGGCCGTTCTCGTCGACCCGCACGGTGCGCAGGAACTCCAGCGGGCCGGTGACGTCGAAGGCCACCGCGGAGCCGGCCGGGGCGCCGGCCAGCTTGGCGACCACCTTCGGCAGGCCCTCCAGCAGCACGTCGCGGGTGACCAGGGCGCCGGGCGAGTCGAGGTTGCCGGGCAGTCGCAGGGCGCGGCGCAGGTCCTGCTCGTGCACCCAGACGTCCAGCGTCCGGATCCGCAGCAGCTGCCGGTAGGGGAGGTCGAAGGAGAACGGGCCGGCCGGGAAGCGCACCTGGTCGTCGGCGCCGGTGGTGGCGTTGCGCAGGGCGCGCGAACGGCGGATGATCACGTACTCCAGCTCCGAGGTCATCTCGGGCGCGGTGTGGCAGCGGCGCTTGTCCACGGGGAGTTCGAGGTAGCGGGCCAGCTCGTCCTTGATGTGGCGCAGGTCGCTGGGCAGGGAGTGGATCGGGCGCGGGTCGCCGAGCAGTTCGGACTCGACCGCGATCACGTGCGACACCACGTCGCGCACCGACCACCCCGGGCACTCGGTCGGGCGGTTCCAGGAGTCGCCGGGCAGGGGTGCCAGCAACTCGGCTATGGACTCGATGGAGTGCGTCCAGGCGTCGGTGTGTGCCTGCACGGTCTGATTGTCGGTCACAGAAGTTATTCTCCGGCCATCCGTCGGCTGTTCACCCGCACGCCCAGGACTGCGGAGGCCGGGAATCCCGGCTTCCGGGCGCACGCGCTAAGCGCACGTTACGCTGCCCGCAGAGAGCAGGGCAGCGCTTTCGGGTGACGATCGTAGGTCTCTTGTTGTGGACGGTGGTAGTGTGCGCGCCTCATTGATCCAACTCTCCGTGTCCGATGCCGAACCGGCAGCCGAGCGGCGGGCCCGCGCGGCCGCGCTCGTACGGGCGCAGGAGGGTGCTGAGCTGGTGGTCCTGCCGGAGCTCTGGCCGCTGGGCGGGTTCGCCTACGACGCCTGGTCCACCGGGGCCGAGCCGTTGGACGGACCGACCGCTGACGTGATGTCAGCCGCCGCCCGGGCCGCCGGCGTCTGGCTGCACGCGGGCTCCATCGTGGAGCGGGACCCGGACGGCCCGGTCTACAACACCTCGTTGCTCTTCTCGCCGGCCGGCGAGCTGGTGCACACCTATCGCAAGATCCACCGCTTCGGCTTCGACAGCGGTGAGGCGGTCGCGATGGGCGCGGGGCAGGAGATCGTCACGGCCGCCACCGACTTCGGCCGCCTCGGTCTGGCGACCTGTTACGACCTGCGCTTCCCCGAGCTCTTCCGGGCCCTGCTGGACGCCGGCGCGGAGCTGCTGGTGGTCCCGGCGGCCTGGCCGGCGAAGCGCCGCGAGCACTGGACGCTGCTGGCCCGGGCCCGCGCGGTGGAGGAGCAGGCCTACGTGCTGGCCTGCAACACCGCCGGGACCCACGGGGGCGTCGAGCAGGCCGGGCACAGCCTGGTGGTGGACCCGTGGGGCAACGTGCTGGCCGAGGCGGGGGTCGGTGAGGAGGTCCTGACGGTGGAGTTCGATCCGGCCGAGGTCGCCAAGGCGCGGGCGGAGTTCCCGGTGCTGCGCGACCGGCTGTTGGGGATCCCCGCGCCCGTGCAGCGCTGACCCGGGGGACGGCGCCGGGCCGGTACCGGCCCGGGGTGACCGGCCCGCGGTCGTGGAGGTGGTGCGGAGGGTGGGCGGTTTTGAGAAGATGACCGCTCGCTTTCCGCCACATCAGGTCAGAGGAGGTCCGGCTCGTGGTCATCTCCGGGCACGGGCGTCTCCCGATCCAGCGCAACAGCCTGCGTGAGCAGATCGCCGGCGCGCTGCGGGAGGAGATGATGGCGGGCCGGCTGGCGGCCGGCAGCAACTTCACCGTCAAGGAGATCGCCGACCTGTACGGCGTCTCGGCGACCCCGGCCCGTGAGGCGCTGGTCGACCTGGCGGCGCAGGGGCTGCTGCGGGCCGAGCACCACCGCGGCTTCACCGTCCCCGAGCTGACCTGGGCCGACTTCCTGGAGATCTTCGAGGCCAGGACGATGCTCACCGACAGCGCCTTCCGCCAGCTGGGCGCCCGGGTGGGGACCTACGACTGGTCGCGGATGGGCTCGCTGCGCCGGCGGGCCGAGGCCGCCGCCCGGGCCGCCCGGGCCGGGCAGCTGGACGTCATGGTGGGCTGTGACCGGCGGTTCTGGCAGGAGGTCGCCGGGTTCCTGGAGAACCGGCGGATCGCCGACTACCTGGACTGGCTGCGGGTGCAGTCCTGGATGTTCGCGGCCCGGTTCCTGCGGGCCCGCGAGGAGCTGGCCGGGGTCTGCTGGGACAAGCACGGGGAGCTGGTCGAGCTGATCGCCGCGCGCGACCTGCGCGGCGCCCACCGGATGCTCAACGACTACAACCTCTTCACCGTCCGGCTGCTGGCCGAGCTGACCGGGGAGTCGCTGGAGAGCGTCTCGGTCCTGCCGCTGCTGACCGCCGAGCCGCTGGACGGTCCACTGCCCGAGCCCTGCCCCGAACCGTCCGCCGAGCCGTCTTCCTAAGGCCCTCGACCCCGCCGTCGGGGGCCTTTGGGACCCCGCGCCCGGCGGTGGCCCGCGCCACCCGGCTCCGCACCGCACGCTGGGCCGGTAGGGTGGATCGGGCGCCGACGACCTGGTCGGACGCCCCTGCCCCTGCCAGCCCGCCGTCTGAGAGGAAGAGCGGCCCGTGGCCTGCGACCTCTGGCTCGTACCGCTCGTGGACGTACTGAGCCGCAGCCTCGAGAACCCCTTCCGCGAGGATCTCGCCCTCTACAACGCCTCGTTGACCGCGCGCGGTCTGCCCGAGGTGCCGGTGTACGCCTTCACCCCGGGCATCACCGGCGGGGTCGAGCCGATAGCGGCTTTCGACTACGACTCGCTGCACTTCCTGCGCCGGGCCTACCTGCTGCAGCTGACCGGCTTCGGGATCACCCCGGTGGACGCGCTGGGCGGTGACTACGAGCAGCTGCTGGAGATGTTCGAGTCGACCGCGGAGCACTCGCACCTGGTCTGGCACTTCGACCACGCGGGCGCCTACGTCCCGATCGAGTTCGACATCCCGCTGGTGGACGAGTCGCTGCTGGCCGCGGGCGGCCCGCTCGGCTCCTCGTACGGGCTGCTGCGCGAGCTGCAGGCGGTCGCCCCCGCGCTGGGCATCGACCCGCTGAACCCGCCCGGGCCGACCCGCCCGCTGGGTCCCACCGGTCTGGAGCAGCCGTTCGCGCCGCCGCTGGACGACGTGCACCCCTACGCGCGGGAGCGGCACGCCTGGGCGGGCCTCTACGCCGCGGCGACCCGCAGCCTCACCCAGGGATCGATGGTCGTCTTCGCCTGACCCCCGCTCCGGTCCCCTGCCCGCGCAGGCCGGCCCCGGCCTGCGCAGCGTGGTCCGGCGACCCGCCGCCCTAGGGCCGGACGGGCCCTAGCGCAGCGGGCCCTCCGGCGGCCGCTGGCGCGGCATGGTGGGCCGGGTGCCGGGCGGCGGCAGGACGCGCACCTGGGCGCCCGTCCCGCCCTCGCTCCGCCCGCCCCAGCTGCCCGGCGCCTGGGTGGGGAGCTGGGTCATCCGGGCCCGGAACTCGAGCATCCACTCCGAGGTCTCGCCGCGGACCATCTCCGAGACGTCCTCGCAGAACCGCCGCAGCACGCCCAGGCAGCGCTCGGCTGCCTCACCGGCGGTGCCCTCGGTGGGGCCGAGCACCTCGCGCACGCACTCCGAGGCCCAGTCGAACTGGAACGCCTCCAGCCGCCGCTGCAGCGCCTGCGCGGTGCTGACGTCGCGCATCCAGCCCGAGCTCAGCCCGAAGGCCCGGTCGGCGGCCAGGCAGCCGGCGGCCAGGGCCAGCGTGACGTACCCCCAGGCGGCGGCGTGCGGCCAGCGTCCGGTCAGCTGGACCAGCGGCAGGGTCACCCCCGCCACGCCCAGGGTGGCCGCGCCGAAGCGCAGCAGCCGCGCCCAGCGGCGTTTCCAGACCCGGTCGCGGCGGTACCAGTCGATCGCCTCGACGGCCCGCTCCTCGGACCAGCGGTAGAGCTCCTCCAGCCGTTCGGCGGGCTCACCCCAGTCCCCGAGCGGGAACTGGCGGGCGCTCAGGTCCGCGCGGCGGCGGGTGGCGGCGCGGTCCCGGCCGACGGGGGCCGTCGTGGTGGACTGGTCCTCCTCACCGACGTCCTTGCCCCAGGGGCTCTCCTCGGGCTGCATTTCGGGCTGGCTCACCTGTGGGGCTCCCTTGACGGGCCGGTCGGCTCCCGACCGGCCGGCCTGACTGCTGCGCGGACTGCTGTGGGGACTGCTGTTGGGTATCCAACAGCACTTCTTACCGCCAAATGGCTGACCGTGGGGGTGCTTCCCCCATGATCGTTACCCGAAAAGGCATCAGGAACCCAAGGTGGGAGGGTTGCGGAAGTCGGCGGGATTTCACTCTTCCGAGCGAGTGCGCGGCGTGCTGCGAACCTGACCCGGTCCCCTGCCCGGCCGAAGCCGCCGAGGCCAGGAGCCTGCCGGCGGCACGCCCCGGGCCCGGCGGCAGCCCGGTGGACCGGCGGGAACGCGCCACCGACTACCCTTGCCAAGCGTGAAGGTCCTCGTCATCGGCGGCGGCGCCCGCGAACACGCCCTGTGCCGCTCCCTGTCCCAAGATCCCGCCGTCACCGAGCTGCACTGCGCCCCGGGTAACGCCGGGATCGCGCAGGTGGCGACGGTCCACCCGGTCGACCAGCTGGACGGCGCGCAGGTCACCGCGCTCGCCCGGCGGTTGGCCGCCGACCTGGTCGTGGTCGGACCGGAGGCCCCGCTGGTCGCGGGCGTCGCCGATCCGTTGCGCGCGGCCGGCATCGCGGTCTTCGGACCGTCCGCGCAGGCCGCCCAGCTGGAGGGCTCCAAGGCGTTCGCCAAGGACGTCATGGCCGGCGCCGGCGTGCCCACCGCCCGCTCCTACGTCTGCGCCACCGCCGCCGAGGCGGCCGAGGCGCTGGACGCCTTCGGCCCCCCCTACGTGGTCAAGGACGACGGCCTGGCCGCCGGCAAGGGCGTGGTGGTCACCGCCGACCGCACCGCCGCGCTCGCCCACGCCGCCGCCTGCATGGGCGAGCGCCCGGGCGGCGAGCAGGGCCGGGTGGTGATCGAGGAGTACCTGGACGGTCCCGAGGTCTCCCTCTTCGCGATCACCGACGGCACCACCGTGCTGCCGCTGCAGCCGGCCCAGGACTTCAAGCGCGCCCTGGACGGCGACGCCGGTCCCAACACCGGCGGGATGGGCGCCTACTCGCCGCTGCCCTGGGCCCCCGAGGGCCTGGTCGCCGAGGTGCTGGAGAGCGTCCTGCAGCCGACCGTGGACGAGCTGCGCCGCCGCGGCACCCCGTTCTCCGGCCTGCTCTACGCGGGTCTGGCGCTCACCTCGCGCGGCACCCGGGTGATCGAGTTCAACGCGCGCTTCGGCGACCCGGAGACCCAGGTGGTGCTGGCCCGGCTGCGCACCCCCCTGGCGGAGCTGCTGCTGGCCTCCGCGAACGGCACGCTCGCCGACCTGGAGCCGCTGCGCTGGGACGAGGGCGCCGCGGTCACCGTGGTGATCGCCGCCGAGGGCTACCCGGCCGCGCCGCGTTCGGGCGACGTGATCGAGGGTCTGGAGAAGGCCGAGGCCGCGGACGGCACCGTCTTCGTGCTGCACGCCGGCACCCGGCTGGACGAGCAGGGCCGGGTGCTGAGCGCCGGTGGCCGGGTGCTCTCCGTCACGGGCACCGGGCAGGACCTGGCGCAGGCCCGCGAGCGGGCCTACGCGGGTGTGGCCGGGATCGTCCTGGAGGGCTCGCAGCACCGCACCGACATCGCGCTGAAGGCCTCGCAGTGAGCCGCCACGGCTGAGCGGTCACCGCTGAGCCGCGACCGCCGGGCCGGCAGGGCCGGGTCGGTCGCATGGACACCCGCACGGAAGGGCGCCGGGTCCCGGGAGACACCTCCTTGGACGCAGCGCCCTTCGTCGTTCGCCGAGGTGTTCGAGCGGGCGACGGATCTCCCCGAACGGCAGGGCGATTCCAGCCCTTCGAGTGAATGCCGTGTCAACGGGCTGACGGGGGAGCGTTTTCGGCCTTAGGGTGCGCTGAACCGCGGGGCCGCCGGTGGCGCTCGCGCGGTCGCCGCCGGGTGCGTCGGCCCGGCCGGGGGGAAGCTGCTGGGAACGGGCTGCCGGAGGCATGCGAACCGGTGTCCGTGGTCCGGAAAGCGCGCGCTGTCACCGGGACGAGTGGAAACCAGGCGGATCTGGAACACCCGCTCGCGCACGTGCGTCAGAACGGACAGCAGGACCGTGCGGGAACCGCGCGGGACATCGGGCGCCGATCGACGGGCGACGCGTTCCGGCCGCCCGGCCGCCGGCTGTCCCCACCGGCGACCGTCGCGGTGCGAACTGACCGGCTGAGCGTGAACTGCTTGATCGTTCGATCTCGACTACCCGACTCCGAAGGGGGTGCAGCGCCGGATGGCCGCTCTCGACGCCGCGCGCGCACGGGCCCACGCCGTGCTGCGGATCCGCGGCCTGGCCCGGGCGGCGGCCGCCCTGCCGGCCGCCTTCGCCGTGGTGCTGCTGGCCGGCCGGGTGACCGGCCGGATCGGGGCCCCCGGTTCGCCGGACGCCCAGGCCTGGGACACCGTCCGCTGGATCGTCTGCGGGGTGGCGCTGCTGGTCGGCGCCCTCGCGCTGGCGGCGATCCGCCGGCACGCCCGGGCCGAGGCGCCGAGCACCCCCGCGGTGCCGATCGCGCGGGCGCAGGCGCCCGAGCTGTACCGCCTGATCCACGAACTGGCCGAGCGGCTCGGGGTCCCCGAGCCGTCGGCGATCTCGCTCACCCCGGACTGCGACAGCTGGCTCGAGGAGCCGCCCGCCGACCGCCCGGACGGCGCCGGCGCGCGGGGCGAGGGCCTGCGCGGGCTGCTGGGCCGCTCCGGCTCGGCCCCGGCGGTGCTGCGGGCGCAGGGCGTCCCGGCCCCGGTGCTGGTGATCGGCTCACCGTTCCTGTGGTGGATGCGGGCCGGCGAGCTGCGCGCCCTGCTGGCCCCGGTGGTGGCCGGTACCGCGGCCGCCGCGGACCCGGAGATCGCCGCCGCCCGGCGCTTCGTGCGCGGCCAGGACGCCGAGCTCGGCTCCGGCCGGCGCACGCCGGTGGCCCGGCTGCTCGACCGGACCACCCGGGCGCTGCTGCGGGCCTGCCGCGAGCACATCGCGGAGCTGGAGCGGGCGGTGGCCGCGGCCGCCTCCGAGCAGGCCAAGGCGGTCGACTACGGGCTGCGGATCGTCGCCCAGGGACAGGTCGGCCTGGCGTATGCCGGCTGGGACCGGCTGCTCACCCGGGTGGCCCTGCCGGCCTGGCGGCTGGGGCGCTGCCCGGGCCAGCTGAACGCCGGCGTGGTCGCCGCACTGACCGAGCTCTCGCGCCGCGACCGGCTCGCCGAGGGCTACGAGACCCGGCTGGGCGACCGGCCCGCCTGCGACCTGCTGGAGGATCCCGGCGCGGTCGACACGGCGGTCTCGCTGCTGGCCGCCGAGCTCTTCCACGGGCCGGTCCCCGGCGGGCAGGCCGACCTGCCCTGGGACGACTACCCCGAGCAGGTGGTGGACCGCGGCTGGCGGCTGCAGGCGATGGCCCTGCAGGAGGCGCTCGACACGGTCGCCCCAGCCGACTCCCCGCTGCCCGCCGAGCGCGGCGCCCCGACGCTGGCCCGGCTGCTGGAGCGGCTGGGCGCGGGCGGCGGTGCCGGGCGTCGCCGAGCGCGGGGGGCGCGAGCTGCTGGCCGACTGCGTCACGGCGATGGTCTGCTGCGCGGCGGTGGACAGCGCCGGTGCCCGCCCCGGGCTGGACTGGCTGGACGGTCCGGTGCTGCTGCTCGGCGGGGTCCGCCGCGGCGACCTCGCCGACCCGGTGGTCGAGGCGGTCGAGCAGGGCACGGCCGGTCCGTTGCGGACCTGGCTGGAGGCGGCCGGCGTCCGGCTGGAGAAGCCGGTCAGACTCGGCTGACCCGCCCGGCCGGGGCCCCGCTCGACAATCTGACGATCCGTCAGCAAGCTTGCCGGGCACAACCGTTGGTACCATTTGCTCACTTGGGGTGACGCGGCGCCAGCACTCTGTGGTCTGCTGGACCACACGCATTTCCCCGTGGCACGTGCCACGGCGCGGCGCATCAGTGGGAGGGGCGCGTGGAGAAGGAACCGGGCCGCAGATGGGAGTCCGGGACGCATGCGCACGGCGTCTCGGACCCGTTCGGACAGGGGCCGCTGCCCTGGCTGCGCAGCCCCGACCAGTACGTCGCCGGGACCGAGGGCGCGATCGCCTGGTACGTGAGCACCGACGCCCCCGGGCAGCGTCCGCTGCCCTCGGCGGCGCCGCGCCCGCTGGTCGGCGCGCCCCGCACCTCGGACGACGTGGTGCAGCAGATCAAGGGCTTCGCCTCGGCCGGGGTGGTGCTGCCCGGCGGGTCGGTGGACCTGCGGGTCACCGTGCACCCGCCGCGCGACTTCGTGGTGGACGTCTACCGGATCGGCCACTACGCGGGCGCCGGCGCGCAGCACATGACCGCGAGCCCGCTGATCGCCGGCCTGCAGCAGCCCGCCCCGCTGGTGGTCGGGCGGACCGTCAGCTGCCATCACTGGTGGCACACCTGGCGGTTGCAGATCCCGGTGCACTGGCACCCGGGCGCCTACGTGGCGGTGCTCACCACCGCCGACCAGCGCCACCGCAGCCACATCCCCTTCACCGTGCGCGACCCGGTCGGGGTCGGGCCCGCCCCCGAGCTGCTCCTGGTGCTGCCGGACGTCACCTGGCAGGCCTACAACCTCTTCCCGGAGGACGGGCACACCGGCGCCAGCCTCTACCACGCCTGGGACGAGCAGGGGCGGCTGCTCGGCGAGTCGGAGGCCGCGGTCACGGTCTCCTTCGACCGGCCGCACGCGGGCGCCGGGCTGCCGCTGCACGTGGGGCACGCCTACGACTTCATCCGCTGGGCCGAGCGGTACGGCTACGACCTGGCCTACGCGACCGCCTCCGACCTGCACGCCGGCCTGGTGGAGCCGTCCCGGCACCGGGCGATGATCTTCCCCGGGCACGACGAGTACTGGTCCGAGCCGATGCGCCGGGCCGCCGAGGCGGCCCGCGACGGCGGCACCTCGCTGGTCTTCCTGTCCGCCAACACCATGTACTGGCGGGTCGAGCTGACCCCGGCGCCGTCCGGCGAGCCGAACCGGCTGCTGAACTGCCGCAAGCGCCGGCGGATCGAGCCCGGGCTGCCGGCGGCCGGTCCGCCCGGCGCGGCCAGCGCGCTGTGGCGCGACGCGGGCGAGCCCGAGCAGGGCCTGCTCGGCGTCCAGTACGCGGGCCGGGTGGCCGAGCCGGTGCCGCTGCGGGCGGGGAACACCTGGCACTGGCTCTGGGCCGGCACCGGGCTGCGGGACGGCGACGAGGTGGCGAACCTGGTCGCCGGGGAGGCGGACCGGTACTTCCCCAAGGTGGTGCTGCCGGTGCACACCGAGCGGACCCTGCTGGCGCACTCGCCCTACCGCGACGAGGCCGGCCGCGCGCGCTTCCAGGAGACCTCGCTCTACCGCGCGCCCAGCGGCGCGTACGTCTTCGCGGCCGGCACCTTCGCCTGGTCGCCCGCGCTGGACCGCCCCGGGCACACCGACGAGCGGATCCAGCGGGCCACCGCCAACCTGCTCGACCAGCTCTGCAAGGACGGCTGACCCCTCGCCCCGCCGGGGCGCCGCGAGGGCGCATGAAAGACTCGGGCGCAGCGACCCCGACGCGTAAGGACTGAACGACCTTGAGCGGATTTGTCACCAAGCCCGAGCCCGTCCAGGTACCCGGCCTGGTCCACCTGCACACCGGGAAGGTGCGCGACCTCTACCGCGACCCGGCCGGGCGGCTGGTCATGGTGGCCAGTGACCGCACCTCGGCGTTCGACTGGGTGCTGCCGAGTGACATCCCCGACAAGGGCCGGATCCTCACCCAGCTCTCGCTCTGGTGGTTCGATCGGATCGCCGACCTGGTGCCCAACCACGTGATCTCCACCGAGCTGCCGGCCGGGGCACCCGCCGACTGGGCCGGGCGCACGCTGGTCTGCGACGCGCTGGAGATGTTCCCGGTGGAGTGCGTGGCCCGCGGCTACCTCACCGGCTCCGGCCTGCTGGAGTACAAGCAGAGCCGGACGGTCTGCGGCATCGCGCTGCCCGAGGGCCTGGTGGACGGCTCCGAGCTGCCCGCGCCGATCTACACCCCGGCGCTGAAGGCCGAGGTCGGCGACCACGACGAGAACGTCCCGTACGAGGAGACCGCCCGCCGGATCGGCGCCGAGTGGGCCGCCACCCTGCGCCAGACCACGGTCTCGGTCTACGGCCGGGCCCGGGAGATCGCCCGTGAGCGGGGCATCATCCTGGCCGACACCAAGTTCGAGTTCGGCGTGCGCGACGGCGAGCTGGTGATCGGCGACGAGGTGCTGACGCCGGACTCCTCGCGGTTCTGGCCGGCCGACCAGTGGCAGCCGGGGACGGCGCAGCACTCCTTCGACAAGCAGTTCATCCGGGACTGGCTGGCCTCGCCGGCCTCCGGCTGGGACCCGCGCGGCGAGCTGCCGCCGCCGGAGCTGCCCGCAGAGATCGTCGAGCGCAGCCGGGCCAAGTACATCGAGGCCTACGAGCGGCTGACCGAGAGCACCTGGGTCTGAGCCCGGCCCGCTCGGGGCGCGGGCGGGGCTGAGCAGGGCCGCACCCGAGCGCTCGGGTGCGGCCGGTGGTCAGATCCAGCCGTGCTCGCGGGCCTGGCGGACCGCCGCGTGGCGGTTCTGCGCGCCGAGCTTGGTGGCGGCGGAGGAGAGGTAGTTGCGCACCGTGCCGGGCGAGAGCCCGGCCCGGTGGGCGATCTCGGCCACCGAGGTCCCGTCCGCCGCCAGCTCCAGCACGTCCGTCTCGCGCGGCGTCAGCGGGCTGCCACCGGCGCTGATCGCCTCGGCCGCCAGCTCCGGGTCCACGTAGCGCCCGCCGGCCCGGACCGTGCGGATGATGCCGGCCAGGTCGGCGGCCGAGACGGTCTTCGGCAGGAAGCCGCGCACCCCGACCTCCAGGGCGCGCTTGAGGTACCCGGGGCGGCCGTGCCCGGTGACGATCATGGTCCGGCACTCGGGCAGAATTCGGCGCAGCTCGGCGGCCACCTGCAGCCCGTCCAGGCCCGGCATCTGCAGGTCCAGCACCGCCACGTCCGGGCGGTGCGCCCTGGCCATCGCCACCGCCTCGGGCCCCGAGGCGGCCTGGGCGACCACGCTGAGGTCGTCCTCCAGGGCGAGCAGGGCGGCCAGCGCGCCGCGGATGAGGTGCTCGTCGTCGGCGAGCAGCACCCGGACCGGCTGCGGACGGGTCGACGTGGAGCCGGACGGCTCGGCTCGGGTCGGCTCGGGGCGGGGCGGGGTGGTGCTCATGCGGCGAGCTCCTTGTCGGGCGCCGGTTCGGTGGGGGTGCGGGGCAGCGGCAGGGTGGCGCGCAGCAGGAAGCGGCCGGGGGCCGGGCGCTCCACCGTCAGCTCGCCGCCGTGCGCGCCCAGCCGCTCGCGCAGCCCGGCGAGTCCGCTGCCGGTGTCCGGGCGGGCGCCCTCACCGGTGCGGGGGACCGGCTCGGTCACACCGTCGTTCTCCAGCTCCAGCACGGCCTGCCGCGGGCCGCTGTGCAGCCGCACCGCGACCTCGTGCGCCTCGCTGTGCCGCAGCACGTTGGTGGCCGCCTCGCGCACCACCCAGCCGAGGACCGACTGCGCCAGCGGCGCCAGTGCCGCCGGGTCGGGGCCCAGGTCGACGGTGCAGCTGATCCCGGCGGCGCGCAGCACCGAGCGGGCTCCGATCACCTCGCCGTGCAGGTCGGCGGTGCGGTAGCCGCGCACCACCTCGCGCACCTCGCGCTGCGACTCCTGGGCGATCCGCTGCACCTCGACCATCTGGTCGGCCGCCTCCGGGCGCCCGCGCCGGGCGAGCTGGACGGCCAGCTCGCTCTTGAGCGCCATCGTGGTGAGGTTGCGGCCCAGCACGTCGTGCAGGTCGCGGGAGAAGCGCAGCCGCTCCTCGGCCACCGCGAGCCGCGACTGCGTCTCGCGGGCCGCGTCCAGCTCGTAGGTGGTGCCGACCATCCAGGCCGAGCAGCGGCTGCTCGCCGCGCTGCCCGTCATCCCCAGGACCCCGCCGATCAGCACGCCGACCGCGGCCGGGAGGGAGTCGCTGGCGACCGTCAGCGGGGGCAGGCTCAGCGCCAGCATGCCCACGCCGTACAGGGCGGTGAACCGCGGGCGCAGCGTCAGGGCCGGCGGGACGATCCACAGGATCAGCATGAACTCGGCGGCGATCACGGTGGTCGGCGGCTTGCCGTCGTGGTGCGGGCCGAGCAGCAGCGCCAGCCACAGGCCGAGCGCCGTCGTGGCGCCGTGCACCAGCAGCCAGCCGGTCGGCAGCGGGCGGCGTCCGACGTGGCTGGCCATCCCGGCGCGGATCAGCGGGACCGAGCAGAGCGCCTGCGCCAGCGCCGCCACGCAGAGCACGGCGGTCGGCCCGGCGGGGGCCTCGCGGCGACCGGCGAGGACCAGGTAGGGGAGCGACAGGACCGGCACCACCACCGTCAGCGCGTACATCGACCAGCGGTTGTAGATCTCGATGCGCTGCGGCTTGCCGCAGGCCCGCCAGGCCCGGATCGGTCTGCGGACGTTCATGCCGTCCCCCCTCGTCGCGTGGTGTCGCGCTGCCTTCCTACCAGAGGCTCACCGGCGCGGCTCCCAGCGGAACCAGCGGCGGGCGGCCCAGCAGGCGGGCACCAGCCAGCAGAGCGCCCCGAGCAGGTAGGGCAGCGCGGGCAGCCAGGTGTCGCCCAGCGTGTGGGGGGCGTTCGCGTCCGAGCCGTCGCCGCCGAGCCAGCCGATCCGCAGCAGGGCCAGCGCCGAGGTGGTGGGCAGCAGCTTGAGGAAGGGGACCAGCTGCTGCGGCAGGGCGCTGAAGGGGACGAACAGGCCGGACCCGAAGAGCGCGAGCATGATCACCGGCAGCGTGGTGATGCCGGTGGTCTCCACGGTGCGGGTGAAGGCGCTGGAGAGCGCGGCCAGCGGGATCATCATGGCCAGTGCCAGCAGCAGGCCGACCAGCGCGACCAGCGGGTTCACCGGGGCCCTCAGGCCGCTGACGGCGGCCACGCCGACCGTGATCAGGGTGACCTGCAGCAGGGCCAGCGCGGCCGAGGGCAGCGCGGTGCCGCCGAGGATCTCCGGGTCGGTCAGCTCACCGGTGCGCAGCCGCTTGAGCACCAGCTCGGCACGCCGGGCCACGTAGGCGGCGGTCAGGTTGTAGTAGACGACGAAGAGCAGCGTGGTCGCGGTGAGGGTGAGCACCAGCGCCGAGCTCGTGTCGACCCCGGGCATGTCCTTGCGCTGGGCCTGCAGCAGCGCCTGCAGCGCGCCGATCATGGAGAGCGGCATGGCCACCGCCATGAAGAGCGCGGTGCGGTTGCGGCCGAGCAGCAGCGCCTCGGTGCGGCCCAGGGCGGTCATCCGGGTGCGGGCGGTCATCGCTGGTCTCCGATCAGGGTGCGCGGACGGCGGGCGAGCAGGGAGGGCGCGGCGGGCTCCGCCGGGCCGGCGTCCTGCGGCGGCTGCTCGGCGGCGATGGCCAGGAACGCCTCCTCGAGCGACGCGCTGCGGGCGTCCAGGCCGGCCAGCAGCACCGCCTCGCGCTCGGCCCAGGCGAGCAGCTCGCCCAGCGTCCGTTGCAGCTCGGTGGTGCGCACGGTGACCCGGCGCCCCGCGAAGGAGACCTCCGCACCGTCCAGGCGCGGCAGCGAGGGGGCGGGCTGCGCGGGCAGGTCGAAGCCGATCCGCGCGGGCCGGCCGGCGAGCACCTCGGCGACCGTGCCGCCGGCGACCACCCGGCCGTGGTGCATGATCGCCAGCCGGTCGGCCAGCGCCTCGGCCTCCTCCAGGTAGTGCGTGGTGAGCAGCACCGTGGTGCCCTGCTCGCGCAGCCGGCGGGCGAGGCCCCAGACGGCGGCGCGGGCCTGCGGGTCCAGGCCGGTGCTGGGCTCGTCCAGGAAGAGCACCTCGGGCCGGCCGATCAGCGCCACCGCGAGGTCGAGCCGGCGCCTCTCGCCGCCGGAGAGCTGCTTGACCCGCACCCCGCCGCGCTCGCGCAGGCCGACCAGTTCGAGCGCCTCCTCGACCGGGCGGGGGGCGCTCGTCGTGCCGGCCCAGCCGCGGACCGTCTCGGCCACCGTCAGGTCGCCGGGGAAGCCGCCCTCCTGGAGCATGATGCCGATCCGCGGCCGGAGCGCGGCGCGTTCGCGGTGCGGGTCCAGGCCCAGCACCCGCACGGTGCCGCCGCTGGGGCGGGCCAGGCCCTCGATCAGTTCCATGGTGGAGGTCTTGCCGGCGCCGTTGGTGCCCAGCAGGGCGAACAGTTCACCGCGCCGGACGGTGAGGTCGATGCCGCGCACGGCGGTGAAGCCGTCCCTGCCGCTGCTGCCGTAACGCCGCCGCAGGCCCTGGGCCTCGACGGCGGGAGAGGTGCTGGTCATGGGAACCAGCCTGCGGCCGGCCGGGGCCGCGGGGCAGTGCCGGAGCGCACCGGTCGGTGCTGCGCATCCACGGGTCGGGGGTGACAAATGTCATCGGTGGCCGCCGCGGGGCGCCGCTGGGCGCGCCGGCGGGCGGCGGGGAGTGGGGCGCGAGGGTGTGAACGGGCGTGCACGGGGAGTGCGGATATGCGAATAGGGCCCCCGAGGGAGCCCTATTCGCTGTGGAGCGGACGACGAGATTCGAACTCGCGACCCTCACCTTGGCAAGGTGATGCTCTA